>CALMDN010000526.1 GCA_937864935.1 uncultured Bacteroidales bacterium | reverse complement strand
CATCAGAGGAATACTCAGTGCTTATTGATACGACACCGAGGGTAACAGGCATCGGAGGTGTTTTTTTTGAATCCGATAACCCGGGCCAGGCCAGAGAATGGTATGCCAGAAACCTTGGTCTGGTAATCAATGATTACGGTTCAACCTTCGAATTCAGAAATGCCAATCGTCCCGAGGAGGTCAATTACCTTCAATGGAGCCCGTTCCGGAAAGGCAGCAGCTATTTTGCCCCTTCGAAAAACGGCCTGATGATCAATTACCGCGTTCAGAATCTTGAAGGCTTAATCAGAAACCTGAAGGCAAACGGCGTAACCATCCTCGATACGCTGGAGTCCTACGATTATGGTAAGTTTATTCATATTCTTGATGCTGAAGGCAACAAGGTTGAGCTGTGGGAGCCTGTTGACAGTGTATTGACCCGGATGGGCGGACAGACAACCAGGTAAGGAGGCAGTGACCACCTTTATCAGATTTTTTTGAGTTTCAGACGCAGGCTGTTGCTCACGACCGAAACCGAACTGAAGGCCATTGCAGCCCCGGCAATCATTGGATTCAGCATAAAGCCCCACACCGGATAAAGGATTCCGGCAGCAACCGGTATTCCGATCAGGTTGTAGAAAAATGCCCAGAAGAGGTTCTGTCGTATGGTCTTCACGGTGATTTCAGAAAGTCTGAGGGCTTTCCCGATCAGTTTAAGGTCGGAAGAAATCAGGGTGATACCTGCAACATCCATGGCAATGTCGGCTCCCTTCCCCATGGCAATGCTCACATTGGCCAGGGCAAGTGCCTGTGAATCGTTGATACCGTCGCCGGCCATGGCCACTGTTTTTCCGCTTTTCTGCAGCTGAGCCACAAAGTCAGCTTTTTCACCCGGCAACAACCCGGCTTTAAAATCGGTCAGCCCGGTCTGGCGGGCAATGGCGCTGGCTGTGTGGTAATTGTCGCCGGTGAGCATAATCACCTGTATGCCCATTTTCTGCAGTTCACTGATGGCTTCTGCCGAAGTCTCTTTAATCTGGTCTGCAACAGCAAACATTCCGATAATTTCACCGGAACGTGCGTAAAATACCACAGTCTGAGCTTCGTTCTGCCATTTTCTTGCTTTGGATATCAATTCTTCAGAGAGGTTCACCTCATGATCCTTCAACATTGCCTGGTTTCCGGCAAGGTAAACAACCCCGTTGATGTCGGCTTTTACCCCCTTGCCGGTTATACTTTCAAACCGGCTGACTGAGTGTGCTTCATCCCGTTCTGACCCGGTAAAACCGGTAATGGCTTCTGCGATCGGGTGTTCAGATCCGGATTCGAGCAAATACAGAATCCTGCGGAGCTCTGCCTGGTCATCGGCAGGGGCCAGCCAGTAGAATTCTGTAACTGCTGGCTTCCCAAGGGTAATCGTCCCGGTTTTGTCGAGTATAAGCACATCGGTCCGGTGCGCTGTTTCGAGGCATTCAGCATCCTTTATCAGGATGCCGTTTTCTGCACCCACACCGGTTCCGGCCATAATGGCTGTGGGAGTTGCCAGGCCAAGTGCGCAGGGGCAGGCGATTACGAGTACCGAAACCATCGCCAGAATGGCATGGCTGAACGACTCCTCCCCGCCAAAAACCATCCACAGGATGAAACTTAGCACCGAGATGATCAAAACCACCGGTACGAAGATTCCGGCAATGCGGTCAACCAGTTTCTGAACGGGTGGTTTGCTGCCCTGGGCCTGCTGAACCATTTTTATTATCTGAGCCAGGATGGTATCTCCACCCACTTTCTCGGCCCTGAGTACAAAGCTTCCTTTCTGATTCATGGTTCCGGCAAAAACCCGGTGCCCTGCCTTTTTCTCTGTGGGCATGGCTTCTCCGGTGATGGTGCTTTCGTCAACAAAAGATGCACCTGAGATGAGCTCTCCGTCAACGGGAACCCTGTTGCCGGGTTTAACCAGCAGATGATCGCCGGGCAGCACCCCGGCAAGGGGTATTTCCTGCTGAGTTCCGTCTGCTTTTATCACAATCACTGTTGCCGGCTGCAATCCCATCAGCTTTCTGATGGCCGAAGAGGTTCCTGATTTCGCCCTCTCCTCAAGCAGCTTTCCCAACAGTATGAATGCAATGATAACCGCCGGGGCTTCAAAGTACGCATGCGGCTCCAGTCCGCGGCTCAGCCAGAATTGAGGGAACACCATACTGAAAACACTGAAGATCCAGGCTATGCCTGTGCTGAGCGATACCAGGCTGTCCATATTGGCCTTCCCTTGCCTTGTCTGTTTCCAGGCGCTGATGAAGAAACCTCTTCCGAACCAGGCAATCACCGTTGTGGAGAGCAGGAACATCAGCAGATTGGCATAGGGCATATCCATCCGGAACATTGAAATATAAACCAAGGGAACAGACAAGACTGAGGCAAGAATGGTGTTTATTTTCAGATTTTTATAGTGCTCCCTTCTGAGTTTATCCTGCAATTCTTCTCCATTGTCTTCGAGGATAAGGTCATACCCACCAGCCTGCACCGAAGCTTTGATTGCTTTCAGGTCGGCTTTGCCAGGGACAAACTCCAGTGTGGCACAACTGTTGGCATAATTCACCGAGGCTTTCGTAACCCCCTGCTGCTGGTTGAGCAATTGTTCAACATTCAGGGCGCACGAAGCACAACTTAAACCGGTAACCGGTATTCTTTTGGTTACAATTGCAGGCATGGGAGATATTTTCTGTAAAAATAATATCAGAAAGCGTGCAAACGAACCTTTTATTTCACCAACCGGAGGAATCTTCCCATGGTTGCTGTTGCCGTACCGATTCTATATGCTCTTTCATGCGGGACTTTTGCCTCCGCTGTGCGCGGATTTCAGATTCTTTCGGTGGAACCATGCGGGTGAAACTTGAAAATAGAATACCTTTGCCGGGTCTAAAATTTTAAGCATGTCAGAAATTTTGAAGCTTCAGCCGGCTGAAGCCTACCAGAAAGTTACAGAAGGGGCTGTTTTCCTTGATATTATTGATGAAGAGGGATACAGTGTTGTGGTTTACGACGGAATAGAAACAACCCAGGTGACCCTGTTGCAGTTACTCGAAAAGCTGCAATGGCTCGACAAGCAACCCACCTATATTGCCGGTGGTTATGATGAAACCAGCGGATTTAAGGCCGCCAACCTCCTCCATCATCAGGGATTTGAGCAGGTCGGCTATGTAGCCGGTGGGGTTCAGGCCTGGTTTCAGGATGGATTTCAGGTGAAGTACAACGTTTACGGCGGATGCAGCACAGGAAGCTGTGATACCGGCAGCTGCAGTACCGGCAGTTGCGGAACCGGTATGTCAGACGAAGAGGACTTCGGAGGCTGCGGTGGCTGTTCCTGCGGTCATTAGATCAATCATATCTCCGCAACATCAGATGCCGAGTTCAACCTGAAAAACAAGCAACAGGTTGTTTTTTGGTTTTGTTCCCGAAATGAAAGATTTCTGATTCCGGTAACCCAGCGATGCCTGTACTTTGGTGAGGTGATTTCTGATATACTTGTTAACTCCGATTAC
>CALMDN010000525.1 GCA_937864935.1 uncultured Bacteroidales bacterium | reverse complement strand
GAAAGCGGAATTCAGGCCCCTTATCTGAGGAATGTGCTGCTCAGGCCTATCAGGGAGGGTGAAGCGATCGTACTGCACAATATTTTCTTTGAAACTGATAGTTCACGGTTGTTGCCTGAGTCTGAAACCGAACTGAACGTATTGTATGAGCTTTTGAAAAGGAATCAGGGACTGAATATTGAAATTACCGGTCATACCGACAACAGCGGTACAGCAGCCTGGAACCGGCAATTGTCGGAGAACAGGGCCAGGTCAGTGTATGATTACCTTGTTAACAGGGGAATTGACAGTAACAGGCTTCGTTTTTCCGGTGCCGGTGCTGAAAAGCCGGTGGCTGACAACTCCACTTCCGAAGGGCGTGCGTTGAACAGAAGAACAGAGTTCAGGGTAACGGGACTGTAATGATCATGTTTTTACAGGCCTGACCGGAGATTTTAAAGCCCACTGCTGAGCGCTATTTGTTAACTTTGCCCCGACCAGAAAATCTACTGATGTACCATGCGCCGGATGCTGTTACTGATCTTTGCCTTTTGTCTTTCCCAATCGCTTCTGAAGGCTCAATCTATTTATTCATTTCAGCAGGATGCTTCCTGGGAGTTCAGGATCAATGGTTCGCGCAAGGCTTCGAAATATACCAACCAGATAATCAAACAGCTGGCTCTGGCGCATCTGAAGACTCCTGAACATACCAGCTTCAGGTTTTTGTACAATTTTGGGGCAAGTGTAAATTACCGTCAGGATAACCTGCTCGGAGTTTCAGTAGCGTTCACTCCGGAAACAGCTGCCGGTGACGTGGATGTTCAGGACTTCAATATCCGAGATCTGCTGATACCGGGGTGGTGCAACCTCCGAATCTCTGTGGTTCATCCGGTCAGGGGAGAGGTTTTTACTTCTCTGGTTGATAAGGTGGACCTGCGTCTGCTGATTGCCGGGTCCGAAATGGCTGCTTTCCCCGACAGCCTGTGGACTGCCGGAAGCCGGCTGGGTATTGAATTCACGGATTTTGATTTTGATGAACAGGGATATAAGACGGTGGAAAAGGAGTTGTTTGCTATCCGTGATTACAATGCTGCCGCTTCGCTTGCCGATACCCTTGAAACCCTGATCAGGCATAAACGCATTCGTCAGACATCCGCAGAGGAGGCTTTTCTTACCTATTCATTGCTCAGCAGAGGGGTTTTTCTGCTCAGGCAGGCCAGGAACCAATCTACGCTGGTTGTGCCGGGAGTGGATCCTGCCGGGCTGTCGGGAAAATATCCGGTGGTCAGGTTCAGGTTCCGCGAACTCACCGGTTTTTACCATCAGGAAGGCATAGCAGTGCCTTTCTCAGGAGATGGTTATCTTAACCTCTCCCGTGCTTACGGCAGGGCTGTTCAGCAAGCATTGCAACTGTCGCAGCGGGTGGATTATTACAGCAGTCCGTTTTATTACCGTTTGTTTTCCAATTCCATCACAGCGGCCGCCATTGCCGGAGCCGGTCATGAAATTGATCGTTTTACCAGTGAGCATCACCTTAGGATAGCTGATCTCAGGTTGCTTTCCCGCCGCATTCTGGATGCCTATGCCGCTGAAATATCAAAATTGTCAGCCGAAGGCAGGTTTGCCGAAGCAGCTGACCTTTCCGCTTCCGCTGTAAGGTTCGCCGCTGCAAATCCGGTAATTGCAGTTGAACAAAGGTTGAACAGCATGATGACAAATGCCCGGAAAGGGCTGATTTCTTCCTATATCCGCATTGTGCAGAAGGCCCTCGACAACAACCTCCCGGGGCTGGCCGACAAATACCTTTCCGAGGCGCAGCATTATGCTGAGCGATATGGCCTCAATGCCGGAGATTCTGCCGGTTTTTCCGGCTTGTATGCCATTTTATCAGGAAAGAACATCAAGGCTGGCAATGAGTACCTTTCAAACGGTGCTTTTCAGGCTGCACTTGCCGAATTTGATAAGGCCTTTGCCGCCGCAGAGCTATACGAGTTGAAGGAACTTGCCGGTAAGGCTGATGAAGGCAGGCAAAAGGCTGTAAAAGGGATTTATCAGCAACATTACAGCAAAGCAGTTGCCCTGCTGAAAGCCGGTTATGCTGCCCAGGCAAAAGAGAAGCTGGATGAAGCTGTATTCTTTGCCTCGGGTTATCCGGCTTTTAAGCCTGATCCGGTTTCTGCAGACAGTCTGTATGCCCGGATTGCCCTGGTGGGTTATCAGGGACTGCTCAGTAGTTCGGATGAACTGAGCAGGGCCGGGCAATATGCTGCCGCGACTCAAAAACTGCTCGAAGCAGAACTCCTGCAACGGCGGTATCCATCGATTTACAGCTATCAGTTTGATAGTCTGGCGAGCAATGCCGGTTTCAGAACCATCAATAACCTGCTTATGGATGCGAAGTCAAAATTATGGTCAGGGGAGGCTG
>CALMDN010000524.1 GCA_937864935.1 uncultured Bacteroidales bacterium | reverse complement strand
CCTGAAGGATGGCTGCCTGCGCCATTGTTGATGATGTCGAAACCATTGATCAGGTTGGCATTGGTATAGTCCGGACCTACAAGGTAACCGCTTTCATGGTCACCGGTGATGAGCAGCAGGGTTTCATCCCAGCTGCTGTTGGCGTTCACCCAGTCAATCACTGCCTGAACAGCCAGGTCGAAATCGTGCTGCTCTTCAATGGTACGGTCCATCTGGTTGGCATGTCCTGCCCAGTCAATCGCACCACCTTCAATTACGATGGCAAAACCATTGGCGTTGTTGTCCAATACGTTGATGGCTGCCCTGGTCATATCGGCCAGAGTAGGAATGTTGTCGTTAAAGGGCACTTCATAGGCCATAGGGTTGCCGCTGCGTGCTCTTCCCTGCTGCAGGGTTGAAGCTACTTTGGGGAGGCCGAGTACCCTCAGCGGGGTGCTTCCGCTGCCCATATTGGCAAATTCAATGCTGTCGCGGATGAGGGTCCAGGCATCGGGATTACCGTCACCATTGATGTCCTGTACGGTGCTGTTGCCATTCACCGAAGCGGTAAATGTGGTGGTTCCACCGGCCAGCAGTTCATTCCAGGTTGAAAGTCCGCCAACATAATTGTAATTGGTCGGGGTTTTCGGATTTCCGTTGTCATCAAAATCAGGAGCACCGCAGCCCATAATAACACTGCATTTTGAATTGATCAGCATCTCATTGGCGATGGCTGCATAGTTGTTGCGGCTGATGTTGTGGGCGGCGAAGGCGGCCGGGGTGGCATGGGCAAACTGAACGCTGCTGATTACACCGATGGATTTTCCGGCTTCATAAGCCTTGTCACCGAAGTTTTCGAGGGGGTTGCCCTGGTAATCCATCCCGATGATGTTGTTGGCTGTTTTCTTGCCGGTATACATCGTGGTGGCTGCAGGCGCTGAATCGGTGGGTTTGAATTTCACGAAGGTGGAATCAGTCCAGGCACTCTTTGAATTGTACCAGCTGTCGTAATCGTTCCTGTTACCGTTTGAACCGGGAACAGCATTGGTGGTCTTTCCAACATTGGTAGCCATGGCAGTTTTCAGGAACTCCATGCCCAGCTGGTTCTCGTAAGGCTGTGCACTCAGGCCATGGAAATAGCTGGCAGCCTTCAGCTGGTTGTAGCCCATACCGTCGCTGATCATGTAAATCACATTCTTCGGGGTAACCGGGGACTGTACGCTGAATAAGTCCTTGCAGACAATTCCCAGCTCGGTATTGTCGATGTAATATCCGAATTTATAATCAATCTCATCGGCATGGCCGTGGAACAATTCACTGCCGTTGCCTTTGGCATAAAGCGGAATCAGGATGTTGGTGTGGTTGCCGCTGTTGAATTTATGTCCTGGCAATACACCGGCACCATTGTCAATTACATCGTAGTTGCCAACAAGTTCAGTACCGGGATAGCTGGGACCGGTGAGGTAGCCGCATTCGTGGTCTCCGGTGACAATCACCAGGTTCTGCTCCCAACCGCCGTTGGCTTCCACCCAGGCGATCACAGAGTCAACAGTATGGTTAAACGCGGTCTGTTCTTCAATCACACGTGAAATGTCATTGGCATGAGCTGCCCAGTCAATGGCACCCCCTTCAATCATCAGTACAAAACCGTTGGGGTTGGTATTCAGTACATTCAAGGCACCTTTCGACATGGTTGTCAGCGAAGGAATGTTGTCGTTCATCGGATCAGCAAACGGCAGGTTGTTCACCTTGGTTCTGCCCTGGTTCAACGTAGAAGCACATTTTGAGGTACCAACAATACGGGTTCCGGATGTGAGGTTGGTGGCAACAGCCAGGTTCTCGAAATCAATGCTGTCCTGAATCAGGGTCCAGGCATCGGAAATGCCGTCACCGGTGATGTCCTGAGGGAAAGTACGGCCGGTGATGCTGGGGATGCTGAACAGGTTGCTTCCGGCAACGAGGGAATCCCAGGTGGCCTGACCTCCAACGTATGTATAGTTGAAACCGCTGCTTCTCAGGTTTGAGTTGTCATCATAGAGGGGATGTCCGCAGCCCATGATCACCGACAGTTTTGAATCAAGCAGCATGGTGAGGGCAATCTGGGAGTAGTTGTTGCGGCTGATGTTGTGGGTTGCATAACCAGCCGGTGTAGCATGTGTCCACTGTACTGATGTTACTACGCCGGAGGCCTTTCCGATGGCATTGGCCCTTTCGGTAATCAGTTCAACGTTCTGTGCGAATGCATCCACGCCGATGGCTGAGTTGGCTGACTTCGTTCCCGAGGCCATGGTGGTTGCTGCCGGAGCAGAATCGGTCATGTCTTTGTTGGCAAAGCTTGCATCGGTCCAGGCCTTGGTTGAATTGTAACCGGTTCCGAATCCATTCAGTGATGGATTGGGAGAAGGGCTAACCTGGGTTCCCTGGTATGTACTCATAAAGTACTGTACCGGGAAGTTCTGGAAGGAGGCATTCGGCACACCCTGCCAGTAGTTGGTCGATTTGATGTGGTTGATTCCCCATCCATCGCTGATCAGGATGATGATATTCCTGGGAGGGGCGCTCTGCCCATGGGCCAGCCATGGCGCAGCAAAAGCAATTACCATCAATAAGGTAATGGCTTTCAGAGTAAAGTTTCTTGTTACCATAATAAAGATGTTTTGGGTTAAATGGTATCCCAAAATTCATCCCGCAATATTAAATACCTGTGAAAGCGGTGTTACCTCTTGATTAAAACCAACCCGCCAGTGAACAATTTTATATAATATTGATATGCAATAACTTAAAATGTATATAACTAAGTTAATCCATCCCATAACAATTGACTGGCAACCATTTTCAGTCATGTTAAATTCCCGGTTTTCCATGCTGCAGTGTTAAGCAGATATTAAAACCGCCGACTGCAAGGATTCTGTGTTAAATATTGGTTAAAAGGTGAAGAAACCGGTCAGCCTTAGACAAGGAACTGTATCCTGTGGCTTAGCTGCAATTTCCGGAATCAATATCCGAAATTCAATCTGTATCCTTTCCCGGAAATCACTCAGCCACCGGACCCGTTGGCACGTGCCCCGTTGGCGCGCGCTTGCCTGTCTGCCTGTCTGTGACCAGCAGACAGGCAGACGCGTGCCCCCCCTGTTTGCGCGCGTCTCCAGGCGCGTGCCCCAGACCTTGATTGTGAAAACCAGATGGTGCCAATGGCTAAAGTGCCGAAGGACATCTTCACCTGCGACCTGTATCCTGTGGCTTAGCTACAATTTCCGCAATCAA
>CALMDN010000523.1 GCA_937864935.1 uncultured Bacteroidales bacterium | reverse complement strand
AATCGCATCCGTGAAGGAAGAGGGGGTTGATATTGTCGGTGCCGGTAATCCTTAGACTCAGTTTACTGCTGGTGCAGAACTTCGGCAGCAGGGATACCATCTCCATTGTGACATCATCTGCAGTATCGAAGGGAGCGAATCCCAGCCCGTTGAGCATACGGTCTATTTGTTTCCAGGAAGGGATTTCCACCCTGGGCGTTGCCTTAGGGCCTATTTTCTGGATTACTCTCTGGGTGTTGGTCATGGTTCCACCGGTTTCCATGGCAAAGGTGGCCGGAAGTATCAGATCTGCCATGGCCGCGGTTTCGGTGAGAAAACAATCCTGTACCACAACAAATTCCTTTCCTGATAGCATACTGGCTGCCAGGCCTTTGTCGATTGCACATCCGACAGGGTCTTCGCTGAAAATGAATAACTGCCGGTAAGATCCTTCCTGCATTTTATGGAAAGTGTTTCCCCGCTCCGAAGGGATGCCTTCGACTCCCCAGTTAAATTCAAAAGTACTGCGCATGAAAGGGTCCTGCCAGTCGGTTGCTCCGGGGCCGAGATTTGAGAACACGCCCATGTCATGCAGTCCATGGCTGTTGCAGCTCTCTTTCAGCAGCATCAGTCCGCTGCCGTCTTTCCCATGTTTGCCGCTCAGGCAGGCAAGGTTGAACAATTCGGCACAGGTATGACCCGATAATTCTGATTCACTGAAGATCAGTACCGCCTTTCTGTTGCGGAGATAACCGAGTGCGAATTGTGCAACGATCTCCGGATCTTCTGTCCCGGCTTCCGCAAAAAGGGATTCGGGGTCTCCTTGAAGCAAGGATTCACGGTAAGCAGCATAATTTCCGGTAAGGTCGCGGATGAAGTCTTTGTTTTCCAGGTTGTTGGATACCAGAAAATAGTTTACTGCCTTTATGAAATGATAATACGACTTTATGATCAGAACATCATTGGCTGAAACCTTTTCAACGGATTCCGGATTGTTTGTTATCAGGCTTATTTTCAGTCCGTTGTTCTGTTGTAGATCGCTCAGGTAGCTGGCCGGCAAGGGATTTGAGAGGGTGACTTTGCTGCCGATGATGTAGGCATTGGTGGTCTCAGTCAGCTCTGCAAAAGGCAGATTGGCCCTCGAAAGCCGGGTATAGCTGGTTCCCCTGCCAAGGTAGTGAAAGCTTCCGGTGTTGTTGGTTTTAACGCCTGCCCTTGCCAGTTTCTGAATCAGATACTGTTCTTCGTTGGTAAGCCGGGCACCTGCAAAAAAAGCCTTCTCAGCCGGATTCCCGCTGCTCAGTTTTTCATCGAGGATATGGAAGGCAGTTTCCCAGGTAACTGGTGTAAATTCACCCTCTTTTTTTAGCAGTGGATTGGTAATTCTTTCAGGAGAACTGAGGATGGCATAGCCTTTTTCGGGGCGTTCACACAAGAATCCGCCTGGATTTATTAAACCGTGGCTCTTGTTTAACCCAATAAATCTTTGATCGGTATGCTGAATCTGCAGGCTGCAGCCGGCGGAACAGAAGATGCAGATGCTGCTGAATGATCCTGAGGAACTCATTTCGGGAGACTGGTGGTCCATGGGGATATGTTTCTGAATGGCAAAGTGTTACACCAACATCACTGTCTGGTAATTGCCGCCTGATGGATTGAGTCTGCACCCTGCGGAGCTGCAAAAGTAACAATAAGTGCTTTCAGGCCTGGCTCTATAGTCAATACTTTTCTGAGGAAGGAGGGAGTGATTTCCGCAGTGAAACGTGTTTCAGGCTGGATCATTCATGCCGAGGTACCGGTCGATAAACCAATGGGCCAGGTAGATCAGCGGAGTAAGCAGGATGGCCAGGGTGATTTTGTAAGTGTATTGAACCAGTCCAACCTTCAGCACCTGATCAAAACTCCAGTTACCCAACAGGTAGAATGCGATGAAAAGGATAACGAAACTGTCGATCAGCTGAGAGATGACGGTTGAACCCGTAGCCCTCAGCCAGAGTTTTTTGTGGCCGGTCAGTTTTCTGAGGTAATGAAAAGCATAGGCATCGATGAGCTGACTGACGAGAAAGGCTGTCAGCGACCCGACAATAATTCCCATCCCGGCTCTGAAGATGCTCGTGTAAGCATAGTTGATGTCGAAAGCCTGGCCTGAGGGATCTGTATTGTTCAGCTGCAGCCAGAAATCAGCGGGAGGAAGCTCTGTACCGGCAAGCACCACCAGAAATGCCCAGGAAATCATTCCGGCGGTGATGAAGCTGATTTTCCTTACCCCGTTGCGGCCGAAATACTCATTGATCAGGTCAGAAACCAGAAAAACCACCGGCCAGATTACCACCCCCACACTCAGGTTGAAATCCAGTTTCTCACCTCCGAATACGGGGAGTTGAGCTGGTAACAGACCCAACAGCTTCTCAAGGGAAAATATCTTGGCTCCGGCAAACTCCGCGATGATGGCATTGGTAAGAAAGACAGCCGATAACAAAAGGTAGATCTGTTGCTTCCTGTTAAAGGGGAGTTTATCGTTCATTCAGGGGTGGTTTTTGGCTGATCGGGAGTTTTATATGCCGGATAAACAACTGTGCTCCTTAAAGGTTCAGGCTCAGTTATCTGCCTTCCGGGGAGAACAATCAAGCTATTTCATAGCCACAATCAGAGCACCCGTGATGTAGGCAATTACCCACCACACATAGGCATATCTCGAATACATGTGAAGGGATTTGCTGACCAGGGTAGTACTCCGTTTTCTGAGCCAGGTTTTCCACAAAAGAATGGTGTCAATGGTCATCACGGCAAGCGCTGAGTAGCCAATCAGGCCGTGAACGGTGGCAAATGAGTTTGATGAACCCATTACCATGCAGATGGTAGCAGCGATGTCGAAAATCACCCCGGCAGTCAGAAAGCTCAGCACAAAGGTGCTTACTTCCCGTTTGCGCTGTTCGGTAATGATTCCGATGGAATAAGAAATCAGGGCCAGGTTCACAATGGTGACACCTGCGATAAGGACAGGACTCATGGTGGTCAGGATTGGTGGAATTATTCAGTAGCAAAGTAAACAAAAAAATCAGGAAGAATCATATAATCAACAAGTGTTGTATGATATGTTTCTGCATTGTGTTTTTTTACTGCAGAATTTTCAGGAACTTCAATGGGTTAATTCCACCTACTCGTTTTTAAGTATTTTGTTACAGGGCCAGTTCAGATGACTTTTCCCCCGGATTCGCATACCAATGTCGTTTAGTTAAGGTTGAAAACAGAAAAAGTCTATTGAGTATCCTTCGACTCCGCTCTGGATGACTGTCAGTCTGAGCGGAGTCGAAGACGTACCCCCCCCCTTAACTTAACGACATTGATTCGCATACTGTAAATTATGTTTGATTTCAGGATTTTTTTTCATATATTTACTCCAACTTTTTGTGATTGAGCTTGCCTGCTGCTACAGAGATTCCGGATTCTTCCGGATTTCCGGGCAACCTGCAACCATATTCTTCCTGCAACTCACTGATTTAGATTTAATTCATGATTACATCCTTTGCCAACCCTGCAAATGCTGATGAAATAAAAGGAACTTCACTTCCTTTGTATGCATCAGAGTGACAGATCATTATACTCGCCTTTTGTATTGTTTTATTCTTATCCTAATTTTCTTCCTTCGCTGAAAGACGGATATCCGTGATTCAGAATTGCCGGCAGTTGTATGCTGTTCAGGTTTCATTTTTAACTTCAGGAGGAAATTTCATGAAAAATCTATTAACAGCCATTCTGGCCATGATGTGTAGCGTTTCTAACGCACAGATTACCATTACTTATCAGGATTTTCAAGCCGGATTCATGCAGGATGCGGTGTTCGTTACCTGCGCAACCCCTGCCGAAAAGACCGGTTATGAGGTTTTTGTCGGAGAGGCATCTTCCACAGCCCAGACCTGGGACATAACCGATTTGCCCATGGATTATATGGCGTTGTCGAGGGTGACAGATCCTTCATCGGCTCCCTTTTCGGGTGATTTCCCGGATTGTAATTTCGTTCTTTACGAGAAGTACTGGTTTGGCGAAGGTGACACCCTGTACACCTGGAATTACAAGGAACTTCAGAATGACCGCTTGTTGCTTCACGGAGAGTCAGATCAATACGAAGTTTACTGGACCTGGGATCCACCGGCCGTACAATCGGTAATTCCACTAGAAATGGGGGTCAGCTGGATCAGTGAACGTGATTCAACCGCCTATACACCCGAAGTCTATGTGATTTCACAGAACGAATCGGTGGTGGACGCTTTCGGAACACTGGTTATCCCCGGCGGTGAATATCCCTGCATCAGGGTAAAGCAGGACAATCTGTCAATTTCCCATACCCCTGTTGGAACCGATACTTCCATCATCCGGAGTTTTAACCTCTATACCAAAGGTATGATTGAAGTGCACCTGGGGACCATACTTGAAGATCAGTTTGGCCTGACCACCATCTGGTCAAACGGGGTGAAGGTTTCCGGCAGACAGGGCACCGTCGGTATTAAACCGGAATTGCCGTCGCTGAATACACTGATTACAGGTGTTTTTCCCAATCCGGCTGCTGAAAGGGCTGAGGTCAGTTTTAACCTGAATGGGAATAAAAATTTAAGAGTACTGCTTCTTGATCTGACCGGAAGGGAAATCATGAACCACGTTACAACAGCCGGTGAGCAGAAATTTGTTCTTGACGTTTCGACGGTTCCAGTTGGGGTATATGCCTTAAAACTCGAAGCATCAGGCCGGTCAGATTCGAGAAAACTGGTAATCTGCAGGTAGAAGTTCTTGTGGCAACATAACATCCCGGAAGAGAATCATGAGTATTCCGGAGATTGTTGTTGAGTGCTGCCGTATTGCCTGATTTCATGCAGCTTTCCGACATCATTAAAAACACCATATTAGCTATCATTACAATGAAAAGAATATTTTTACTCGTTTTGGTCCTGAGGCTTGGCTTTCAGCTGGTTGATGCTCAGGAGTCAGGCTGGTTCTGGCAGAATCCTTTACCCCAGGGCAATACGCTCAACAGTGTAGATTTCATATCTCCAACCACAGGCTGGGCAGTCGGGGCGCTCGGCACCATTCTGAAAACCACCGATGGCGGCATCACCTGGCAGCTTCAGCAAAGCGGGGTCTCATCCATGCTGAGAAGTGTATCATTTACCGACGAAAGTCATGGGACTGCTGCAGGAGGCAATGGCCTCATTGTGCGAACCGCAGATGGTGGGCTCAGCTGGACAGTGCAGAACAGCGGCACTGAAGCAGATTTATCAGGCGTTTGCTTTACCGATGAGTACAACGGAACGGTGGTAGGATCGCAGGGGACCATACTCCGTACATACAACGGGGGGCTTACCTGGGAGCAGCAACAGGGTTATACAAGCAACGATCTTTACGATGTATGCTTTACCGACAGCAATACAGGGACAATTGTTGGAAACAACGGTGCCATTCGCCGCACAACCGATGGTGGTCAGACCTGGACTACCCAATCCGGAGGAACTACCAACCCCCTGCTGGGAGTGTCGTTCTGCGATCATACACATGGCATTGCAGTGGGCCTGGATTTTACCATTATCCGCACCACCAATGGGGGAGCAAGCTGGGAAAAATTCAGTGCTACCGGAATCAGGCTTGAATCGGTGAGTTATATCGGTGAAGGGGTCGCAAACGTTGCCGGTTCGGGCGGGAACATATACCGTACGACCGATGGTGGGATCAGTTGGGCACCGCAACCAACCGGAGTTATAAACTGGCTCAACGGATTGTCGTTTTCTGATGCAATGAACGGATGGGCTGCCGGGGATCATGGTACCTTACTCAGAACGACCGATGGTGGAAACACCTGGATAAAGGAAAATTCAGGCTTCACCAACACCCTGATGGCCACCTGTTTTGTCAATGCCAGCATAGGGACGGCCGTCGGTGTGGGCGGCGCTGTTACGCGCACAGTTGATGGGGGCATCACATGGAACATGCAGGAAAGTGGCTCCTTTTACGATCTGATGAGCGTTTCGTTTTCCGACATCAACCGGGGTACTGCCGTTGGTTTCAACGGCACAATCATCCGGACGACGGATGGGGGCAACACCTGGATATTGCAGCAAAGTGGTACAACCGTCTCCCTCAGGAGCGTTTGGTTCAGTGATGCCAATAATGGCACTGCAGTAGGTTTCAGCGGAACCATTCTCCGGACCACCAACGGAGGAGCCACCTGGACACCACAGAACAGCGGCACAACTTCCCGGTTGCTGGCTGTTTCCTTCATCGGACCAAATTATGGAACGGTTACAGGCGAAAATGGCGTCATCCTCCGCACCACCAATGGTGGCTCAACCTGGGTGTCACAGCAATCCGGGATAGCAGCCGAATTGCGAAGTGTTTCTTTTTCAGGGATCAACAATGGAATGATTGCCGGTGACCGCTGGACGGGTTCGGAAATTGCCTGCGTTATATTGAATACCACCGATGGAGGAGGCCACTGGAATATACAGGCAAATGGATTGGCCGATAACCTGTATTCCGTATCCATGCCCGATGAAGTGACTGCGGTTGCAGTCGGATATGGGGGAACGGTGTTGCGTACCAACACCGGTGGGGTGGTTTCGGTGGAAGAAAAACCGGTCAGTCGTTTTTCGGGTAACATTTCACAAAGCTGGCATTACCCCGAGCCATTCAGCACCAAAACCACACTTTGTTTTCAGGCCAATGAAACCGGGACCGTTGGACTTGATATTTACAATTCCCCGGGAGTTAGAATTGAATCCCGGATGATTGAAGTCCGGAATGCCGGAATTCAGGAGGTTGTTTTCGATGCTTCCGCCCTGCCACCCGGAATTTATTTTTATCGGTTACACCTGAAAGGTTTTACCGCTTCAGGAAAAATGATGGTGGTCAGATAATTTGCTGATTTTCAATTACAATGTTAGGGTGGAGCAATTCATTATTTAATTAAGGGAGCCATGAAAAAGCTGATATGTTTTTTTCTTTTGTATCTGTTTGCCAATGCAACTTTCGCTCAAACAGGCTGGCGTTGGCAACATCCTTACCTGCAGGGAAATGACCTGAATTCTATCGTCATGAATGGTACAACAGGCTGGGCTGTGGGCGATCAGGGTGTATGCATGCGTACTTCCAACTCAGGTTACGACTGGGAACTGATAGATCTGGGGACCTCGGTTGACCTGAATTGCATTTATATGGCCGGTGTGCATGGACATGGCTGGATAGTCGGGGGGAAGGGAACCGTTTTCCATACCGCCGATGCCGGGGAAACCTGGTCGAAACAGCGGTCAGGAACCGATACAGACCTGAAGAAGGTTGTGGCCATTGAAGGAAACTGTCCATGGATAGCGGGGAACGGAGTCGTACTGAAAGGTCATGTATACGGTGAAACCTGGGAGACCATATTCTGTCCCTTTACGAATTATCACGACATCGACATCATCGATTGCGATGAAGTCTGGCTGTGCGGAAATCAGGGTCTCATTATCAGTACCAAAGATAACGGAGCAACATGGCAGTCGCATCCTACACCTACGACGCTCAATCTTCTTAGCATTGATGTTGATCCGAACAGCGATTACCGTGCCTGCGGAAACCAGTCCGTCATTATCCGTTCATCTGACTACGGGCAAACCTGGGTACAGGAAAATCAGGCTCCGTTTATCAGCTTAAGGTCGGTAGAAACCAAAGGGATCGGTGGCCCTGCCTATGCGGTAGGAGACAAGGGTCACATCAGCGAAACGCTCGATGGTGGTGCAACCTGGACAGAAAAGGAATCGCCGACGCTCTACCAGTTGAACGATGTATGCTTTCAGGCCTTGTTTCATTCGGTTTATGCCGCAGGCTGGTTCGGACAGGTGCTTGTGAAGGAGGAAAGTGCCTCAGCAGAGTTTGAAGTTCTCAATAAAAGACCAACCCACTATTTCATGGATGTTGATTTCATCAATGCCGATACCGGTTGGGTGGCTGCCGGCGAACGTATTGATGATGAAGGGAACTTGGATGGACTGATTCTCCACACCGTTGATGGCGGGAAATCATGGGAAACACAGCTTAATGAACCCGTTTTCTTCAGCAGTGTTGACTTTGTGAGTAAAAATGAGGGCTGGGCTGTTGGCGAAAGCAGTGTGCCTTTTTCTGAAGGCGTGATCATGCATACTACAAACGGTGGTCATTCCTGGGTGAGTCAGCCAAACCCGGTTGTCGGTTCTGTTGAGAAGGTCTTCTTCCTCGATGAAAACTACGGATGGGTGGCCAGTGCCGACTGGTGGGGTCAGATTGCCCATACCACCAACGGAGGGGAAACCTGGACCCTGCAAACCAATCCAACCCAGAATCCGCTTGCAGATGTCTTTTTTGTCAGCCCCAATAAAGGATGGGCTGCGGGAATGGATTCTACCATACTCTTTACGACCAACGGAGGGGAATTGTGGCAGAAGGCTGTCATCAGAGGTACCAACAACTGGTATTTCAGGTCGGTTTTTTTTATTGATGGGCTGCATGGCTGGGCTGTCGGAGTCTATGGCGTGATCATGCTCTCAAACGACGGAGGGCGCACCTGGCAGGAGATTGTTCCCGGTTACGGCGAAACCCTGCAATCGGTGTTTTTCATTGATCCGCTGAACGGCTGGGCGGTGGGCGATGCCGGAACGGTGTTGCGCACCATCGACGGGGGGTATCACTGGTTTCCGCAGTACAGCGGTATCCGGAGAAACTACCTTTGTGCAGTACATTTCACCGACCTGAAAAACGGCTGGATCACTGGCTGGGGCGGAACCATCAAACACACAGAAAACGGTGGCTTCCGGAACGAGCCGGGTACTTTTCTGAGCAATGGGTTGAATCAGGAGATTCAGGATGGATCAGAAGTTGCCGATACATTAAATGTTGATTTTCCATGGATTGAGAAGGGCGGGTATCAGCTGACCGGCCTTGAGGTGATGCTCGACTCCCTGATCCATCCCAATGTAGGTGATCTGGAGATTTCGCTGACACACCGGGGGGTAACCCAGGTACTTGTGAACCGGTCGGGCGGCGATGGAGATGACTTTCTCTGGACCCGTTTCAGCGATGAAGCTGCGCTGACCATCGGTGAGGGCGATCCACCCTTTTCGGGAAACCATAAGCCCGATCAGCCGCTTGATGCATTTTATGGATTAGATCCCGAAGGGGAGTGGATATTGAGAATCTCCGATAAACACTCCGGAAATTCC
>CALMDN010000522.1 GCA_937864935.1 uncultured Bacteroidales bacterium | reverse complement strand
TCCCCGGGATCATTGAAGGCGCATCCGAAGGCCGCGGCCTCGGACTCCGCTTCCTCAGGCACATCGAGCGAAACTCCTCCCTGCTGTTTATGATTCCTGCCAACTCACCAAGCATCATCAAGGAATTCAGGATCCTGCTGAACGAACTGGAACAGTTCAACCCCGAATTGCTCGACAAGGCAAGGGTGCTGGCCATCACCAAGTGCGACCTGCTCGACAGCGAAGGGTTGAAAAAACTGAAGAAAAGAAAACTGCCCGACCTGCCCGTGGTATTTATCTCTGCCTTGTCGGGTCAGGGTATTCCGGAACTCAAAGACAAAATCTGGGAATCGCTGCATCCCCTTAATTTTTAATCCTTTATGGATGCGATTATAAAAGCTGATCAGCAACTGTTTCTCGCCCTCAACGGGATGCATTCGGCTTTTTTCGATTTTGTAATGTTCTGGCTCAGCGACAAACTGATCTGGATTCCGCTTTACCTGTGGCTTTTATACCGGATGATCAGGCTGAACAAAAGCCAGTGGTGGCTGGTGATTGTTGCCGTTGTGCTGCTGGTTTCTCTAACAGACCAGGTTTCGGTTCAGCTGTTTAAAAATGTCTTCCATCGGCTGCGTCCCTGCCACGACCCTGGTCTGGAGGGGCTGGTAAGAACCCTTAACGGTCATTGTGGTGGCAGATATGGATTTGTCTCTTCTCATGCCTGCAATACCGCGGGAGTAGCCATTTTTACAGGGATGGCACTGAGATCACAGTTGCGATGGCTGCTGCCTGCCCTCATCCTTTGTTCAGTGCTGGTTTCATACAGCAGAATTTATCTGGGTGTCCACTTCCCCGGTGATGTACTGGTTGGTTTCGTTGTCGGCGCCCTTATCGGATATGTTGTGTTCAGGCTATGGCAGTCAGTGCACCAGAATCTGCTCAACAGAGTCCGGAACGGGAGGCCAGGCACCAGATAAACAGCCCTGCGTCATCTGATCAATAACCAAAAGCCTTGGCTTCAATGCGGTCGGTTACTACCCTCAACACAGCCACATTCTTTACCGAAGGGTCGCTGTAACTGAAATCATCACGTTGTGTGTATTGCTTCATGATGATGTTCAGAACACGGATTTTTTCGGCCTGATCCTCAATAAACTCAACCTTCCCGAAGACAAGTACACTCTTGTACCGCATTCCGTAGCTGCAGGCAACTTCTGGTGACTGCTTGTACAACTGATGGGCAGTGCTGAAGGCAATGCATACATGGGGATTGTTTCTTAGTACCCCGATCTTTTTTCCAACCGGTGCTGAATGCAGATAAACGGTGTTGTTTTCAAACCCGAAATTGAATGGCAGGGTGTATGGCAGGTTTTTTTCGTCAACCATCCCAACACTGCAAACTTCACACGATCTGACAATTTCTTCAATTGCTTCCGGGAGGGTTATCATTCTCGCTTTCATAACAGAGACTTTACTGTATTTTATAGTTCATTAAAAGTTTACTATGCGGTTTACCACCGGTGTTATCATGTCCTGCTTCCTGAATCTGAGGCGGACATGGATTCCATGACAACCACGATGGCTGAAATTATCGTGCTGAACAAGAGCGTGATGAGTATTCCTGAAACATGAAATCCTCTGAGAAATAATGAGACCAGCAGAATGATACCGGTATTCAGAGCAAACAGTACCAGTCCAAAAGTGATCAGGTTTAAAGGGATTTTCATCAGTAAAATCAGTGGTCTGACAAAAGTATTGAACAACGAAATCATCAAGGCTGATGCAAGCACGGGGAGGAATGTATCCGTGCTGATTCCCGGAAGGATGTAGGCTGTAACAAGTACAACGGCAGTTCCAAGCAAAATCCGGGAAACAAACCTCATATCCAGTCGTATTGGTATCCTGCAGGTTAAGGTGGAAATCACCAATTCTTAAAATTCAATGCGTTGTTATCATCTGCCGGTGGAATAGTAAAAAGGAGTCCACCATTGTCAGCCACCTTCGGGTCCGTCGAAGGAATCCGACAGCATGAGCTTTAACAGCGCCTCTTCGAATCCAGGCATTTAATCCGTACTAAAATAGGAATAAAACATATTCTGCAGCCTCCATGGTTCAGTAATCATAAAAATTTACCGAGAAGAGCAGACTGGTACTTACTTTACCGTCAAGGCCTGTATACAGGGTTCTGATTCCCGCGCTCACCGGTATACTGAGCCCGAAAAGATGAAAATCCCCAACCATGTCGAGTCCTGAGGAAGTATAAACTGACTGCGGATCAGGATTTTTTGCAATGGTGTAGTCGTAAAACAACCCTGTTCGGATTCTTTTCAGGTAAAAAAGTCCCCCCAGGGCCAGGTCAGGGTAAAGCAGAGGAAAGCGGTACGCGAATTTGAAGCTCAGTATTTCGTTGCCTCTGATCTCTGTAGAGTAGCCCCTGCTGGTGCTGACAAGGTTGGAAAAGCGGTATTTGCCGGGATCGGAAAACTGAATTCCTCCATACAGGGAAATGGAATGATTGGCTGCCAGTCCGGGAAGGTATATCATCGTCTGAGCAGCAACGATTTCGCCGGCTTTAATCTGACCGAACGGGGTGTGCCGGAAGCGGAGCTCCATGTTTACTCCCAATCCGGGTGCCAGGTCGCGGTAGGCCTGTCTTTTATAGATATACCCTGAGGTCCGGTAACTCAATCCGGTCAGATCACCACTGGTAAAGTCACCGGGGGTGGATTGGTCATGGGAAATCCTGCTGAAATTGAAATCAGCATTCCCTGACATGCCTGCGGTATATGCCCCCCTTGAAAGGTTCAGGTTTTGGGTGATGCCGGCGTCAAGGTTGGTCTCATTCCAGGTAAACCGTTCCGGCTGATCCTCGCTGTTGAGGGCCGTAGCAGCCCTTTTTCCCTGAGAAACCACCGCCCTGAACTCGGGATACCAGCCCTTCCACGAGACGTCAGCCTTCCACATGCCGGTTTCTTCCTGCAGGTTGTAGTCATAGCCTGCTGTGATGAACAGGGTACTCAGAAGGTTCTGGCTCATAACCGAAACTCCGGGCCGGGCGGTTTCCCCGCCAATATCAATGTATAGCGGTGCCCAGCTGTGAATGCCGAACAGGTGCTTCCATTCTTTGTAAGGCATCGGTTTAACAGCGGTATCGGAGGTCAACCGGCTGAAATCAAGCCTTGTTTCCTGGGCCGACATCGCTTCTGCCAGTTCCCAGCTGTTTCTGTTTTCACTCACCGATAACATTGTCAGGGTGTCAGGATTCACCATGCCGATGCGGAATCCGTTGGCTGTGTAGTCATTGAAGAGAATTTGCCGGTTGTGGACAGAAGGATAATCTGCACCGAACCTGACATCGGTGATTCTCTGTTTGTTCCCTGTAGTTATGTTAAGTGAAAAAAGCTGACTCTTCTCTTCAAACGTTTCTGTGTAGATGATCTCATCCCCGTTGAATACCGGATTGCTGATTTCCCTGTAAGAGAAAGGGGTAAGGAAGCCGAAACTGCCATCTCCCAGACTGAGCAGGGCAAGGGATTTTCCTTTGTCTGAAAGGATTACCATTGCCAGTGATCGCTGATCGGCAGACCAGGCCGGTGTGGAAGCGTGCATACCAACGGGTACCGGATAATGGCGCAGAGAATCCTCCATGATAACAATGATCCGGCAATTTCCTGCTTTATCGTATTCAATGGCTGCTATCTGCTTACCGTCGGGACTGATTTCCGGAGCATAAAATCTGCCTTTCAGCGGAAGGCGCCGGATCCTTGCATCGGAAACCCTGTAAATCACTATTTCTGTGTAGTTTTCAGTCTCCCAACGGATGTGGGGCCGGTATTCAGCCCATGCCACCAGCCCGTTTCCGGCAGAGATATGCTCGTCAAGGATAATTCCTGGGGTGCAGAGTATCTTTTCTCGGCCATTTTCATTCACAGCGACAATCAACGGAGGTTTGCCAAGCGACTTTTTAAGGGCAACCACCACAGAATCGTTTATTCTTTGCGGATTCAGGTAATTTACATACTGATTTTTTGTTGCAGCTGGGATTACTCTATGGCCTGTACCCTGCGTAACGGAGGCTGTTTGTTTGTTCTGGTAGTCAACTGCTTCCAGGTAGAGGCCTTTTTTATTCAATCCGGATACGCTCTTCAGTCCCTTGTTAAAAGGGGAAATCAGCCAGGGTTTCAAGGCTGAGGTTTTCATGGCATTTTCCCAGAGCCCGGGCCCGTATTTCATTCTTGATGTGGCAACTATCTGATAACCGGTAGTGTATACATCCGGGACGAAATCACGGTATGATCCAAGGGTAGCTTTGGGAAAGCTGTACGCTCCTTTTTCAGCAAGCTGGGCTACCCACGGACGGTGAAACGCCGGGTTTCTTCCCCTTCCCGAATAGCCATGCGAGGTCTCTGAAACGACAGCATCACCTTCAAGAAACCATTTAGGTACAAAGAGGCCTGCAGAAACACCGGCAACCTGCTGTCCGAAAAGGAATCCTGCAAAACGGGTAACACCCCTGTTCAGGGAAGATAGCTGCACAGCATGCCGATATTCGTGGAGGGCCAGTTGCTGAATCCAGGGTTGGGCGTAGGAATCCTGGGGCGGGGTGCTGAGCAGCTCAATGCGTTTCGGAGCCCAGATAGCATAGGCGTTGGAGATGGCGCTGCCGGTATGCAGCACAAGGGGAACAACGGGAGGCTTTACCCCAAGGCTGCGGGAGACCTCTTCAGCCGCCAGGGTAAAACCGTTCAGCACTTCTTCTGCTTTCGCCTGATGTCCGGCCGGATATACTACACTGAAATACCCGTTCTCAATTCTCTCCCACTTCAATACGGCCCTGGATTGACCGATGCTGTAGAACTGACCACTGACACTAAAGCTAAGAAGGAACAGCAATGAAAAGGAAAGAAGCAGGGTTTTCTTCACGGTTTATTGTGTGTGGTTACGTGTAACACCGGTACTGATGGGAATGTTCACGGTTGCTTTTCAGTATCAAAGATATGCCATTCAGGTCTTTCCGGCAAGGGGGCTGTAATCCGGATAAGCTCCCTGGATACAGGATGGATGAACTCGAGGTAACGGGCATGAAGGCTGATCGAGCCATCGGGGTTGGAACGGCGGGCGCCGTATTTTAAATCCCCGTTGATGTGGCATCCCAGGGCTGCCAGCTGGGCCCTGATCTGGTGGTGACGTCCGGTATGCAGGTCAATTTCAAGCAGGAACAGGGTTTTTCCGGAGGCAAGCAGCCGGTAGGCAAGCTCTGCCCTTTTGGCCCCGGCGGTGCCCTCTTTCACTACGAATGATTTGTTGAGCGATTCATTCTTCTTCAGAAAATGAACCAGCAATGCGGATTCAGGAACAGGACAAGCATCCACCACTGCCCAATAGGTTTTGGCAATGCTGCGATCTTTTACCATTGCTGTCATCCGTGTGAGGGCTTTCGAGGTCTTTGCAAAAATTACCGCTCCGCTCACCGGCCGGTCGAGGCGGTGCACCAGTCCGAGAAAGACCTCTCCAGGTTTGTTGTAACGGTTCTTTAAATAGGACTTCAGCATTCCGGTCATCGGCTCGTCACCCGTACGGTCGCCCTGCACAATCTCACCGGCCTGTTTGTTGACTA
The DNA here is from genome assembly GCA_937864935.1 of uncultured Bacteroidales bacterium. Taxonomy (GTDB): domain Bacteria; phylum Bacteroidota; class Bacteroidia; order Bacteroidales; family Lentimicrobiaceae; genus Lentimicrobium. Next base: position 13,592 of record CALMDN010000522.1, on the reverse strand, counting down.
CAAGCAGGTGATTGTCTTCGTATAGTACAGCTGGATGTGTATTCATTCCGAATTCGTGCATAACTGCAGGGTAGTGGTCCGATACCCTGAATCTGACCAAGCTGAAACCATGGAAAGGGTTTCCTGCTGTCAGGCAGTTTTCCGTTAATACTGCTCCCTTTCGTTGGGGAAATCAAGGGTTTTAACATCCCTGATGTATGATCTTACTGATCCCTGAATCTCCTCACTCAGGTTGTGATACCTTCTGAGAAACCTGGGGGAAAATTCCTGGGTAATTCCCAGCATATCGTGCAACACCAATACCTGACCGTCAACACCGGGACCGGCACCAATACCGATTACGGGAATTCTGATACTCCGGCTGACCTCTGCTGCCAGTTTTGCCGGGATTTTTTCAAGAACCAACCCGAAGCAGCCGGCTTTTTCGAGCAGATGGGCATCTTCAACCAGTTTGCGGGCTTCATTTTCTTCGGTAGCTCTGACAACATAAGTGCCGAACTTGTGAATTGATTGCGGGGTGAGCCCAAGATGTCCCATTACCGGGATTCCTGCCGAAAGGATGCGGTCGACCGACTCAAGAATCTCCCTTCCGCCTTCCATTTTAACTGCATCTGCACCCGATTCTTTCATGATGCGTATGGCCGAACTCAATGCCTCTTTTGAATTTCCCTGATAGGTCCCGAAAGGCATATCGGCGATCACCAGCGCGCGTTTTACACCCCTGATCACCGAAGTTGCATGGTAAATCATTTCATTCAGGGTGATCGGCAGGGTAGAAGTATGGCCTGCCATCACATTCGAGGCAGAGTCACCGACAAGGATCACATCAATCCCGGCTTTGTCAAGCAACCGGGCCATGGAGAAATCGTAGGCTGTAAGCATGGCGATTTTCTCATTTTTGAGTTTCATTTCCTGTAAAACATGGGTGGTGACCTTGTTTACGTTGGCGAACTTCGAAACATTCGGCTCCATAGGGATTGTTTTGGGTTTAAATTGTGTCGCAAACTGATTTTGCAATGAGCGGCAAAGATACATATTATTGTACTTGGCAAGATTCAGCAGCCGGCATCATCTGTGAGCAATCAAAGCAAGTTTTTTGTATTACCCTCCTCAGGTTGACTTATTATGTGTAATTTTGTTTGCCTTTAGTTACTGCCAATCTCTTTTGAACTATGAAAACATTTCTTGTGCGGGCTTTCATTCTCCTGGGTGTTGCTTCTTTCCTTGCTTCATGCGAAACCGATATCGATGTTACTGCTGAATGGAAAGACATTACCGTGGTTTACGGGCTTATCAGCCAGAATGATTCGGTACACTACATAAAAATCAACAAAGCATTTCTGGGTGACGGGAATGCCTATACCTATGCCCAGATTGCCGATTCCAGTTCCTATGGCACCAACATTGAAGTAACACTCGTTGAAAAATCCATCACAGGAAGCACCCGTACTTTCCAGTGCGATACTACCACCGTTTATAACAAGGAACCCGGTGTGTTTTACTATCCGCAGCAGGTGGTTTATAAGGCAGCTTTCAAAATTCCTTCCGACATCAATGAAAAACAATACACCTATCACCTCGAGATCAGAAACAAGCTCACCGGCAAGGTGGTAAAGGCACAGACGCCGCTCGTGAAAGATTTCTCGATCGATACCCCCAATCCGGGTGTCACCAAAATTGAGTTTATCAGTGAGAACAACCAGCGCATCAAATGGTATTCTGCCATCGATGGGCGAAGGTACAACGTTACCATCCGCATCTGGTTTGATGAGGTGTTCAACCTGTATGATACCATTCCCCGCTACATCGACTGGGACTTCAGCTCTGTGAAAGCCAGCAGCATTGTTGAAAGCGAATTGCTTGAAATACTCTACGACCCCCAGAATCTATATCCCATCTGCAAAAGCCTGATCCCTTACAAAGACGACCGCGAAAATTCAGTTACCTCACGGCTGATCGACAGGGCTGAATTCAGGTTTGCCGTAGCCGGTGATGAACTGAACACTTACATGGAAGTGAATGAGCCTTCCTCCGACCTGCTGCAGGAAAAGGCAGAATACACCAATATTCAGAACGGATATGGACTCTTCTCATGCAGGTATACCAAAACGCTGTCTGTACCAATCGGGACAAGAACCGAAGAGCGCCTGATTGCCGAAGACATAAAATTTGTCGACAGAATCGGTAACTAAGAAAATCACATCCTCGATAATTTCTGAAAATCTGACATTTCGTCAGATTTTTTTATGCCATTCAAGACGAATGCACAGGTGGAAGTAAATGATAATCTTTTGTAAATAGCTGATATATTGTAACATAAATACATCACTCCGATTTTTTATTCACTGCTCAGCCGCCTGATGGCATTCATTGGCATAGTCCTTGACAAACTGCGGCTAAGAAACAAAAATTTAAATCCGATACAGATGGGAAAAATAATTGGAATTGATCTGGGAACTACCAACTCTTGTGTGGCCGTAATGGAGGGTAATGAACCTGTAGTGATTCCCAACAGTGAAGGCCGTCGCACGACTCCTTCCATCGTAGCATTTACTGACAACGGAGAGCGCAAGGTAGGCGATCCTGCCAAGCGTCAGGCCATAACCAATCCCGAAAGGACCATATTCTCGATCAAGAGGTTTATGGGTGAGACTTTTGACAGGGTGACCAAGGAAACCGGCAGGGTGCCTTACAAGGTTGTCAAGGGCGACAACAACACTTCGCGGGTAAAGGTGGACGACCGTCTCTATACTCCCCAGGAAATTTCAGCCATGGTGCTCCAGAAGATGAAGAAAACTGCCGAAGACTATCTTGGTCAGACAGTTACAGAAGCGGTTATTACCGTGCCTGCATACTTCAGCGATTCACAGCGTCAGGCAACCAAAGAGGCCGGAGAGATTGCCGGTCTCACGGTAAAACGTATTATCAATGAGCCAACGGCAGCAGCGCTTGCCTATGGCCTCGACAAGAAAAGTCACGACCTGAAGGTTGCCGTTTTCGATCTTGGGGGCGGAACTTTTGATATATCCATTCTTGAACTCGGAGAAGGTGTATTCGAGGTGAAATCGACCAATGGGGATACCCACCTCGGTGGTGACGATTTCGATCACAAGATCATCGACTGGCTGGCCGACGAATTCAAAAACGATGAAGGGATCGACCTCCGTAAGGATCCCATGGCATTGCAGCGCCTGAAGGAAGCAGCCGAAAAGGCAAAAATTGAGCTTTCAAGTTCTACCTCAACCGAGATCAACCTGCCATACATTATGCCGGTTGACGGAATCCCGAAGCACCTTGTGCGCACACTTTCAAGGGCAAAATTCGAGCAACTCAACGATTCGCTGATCCGTGCAACCATTGAGCCCTGTAAACAGGCACTCAAAGACGCCGGGCTTTCTGTTTCCGATATCGATGAAGTAATTCTGGTGGGTGGGTCAACAAGAATTCCCGCAATCCAGAAAGTGGTGGAGGATTTCTTCGGAAAAGTACCTTCAAAGGGTGTTAACCCTGACGAGGTTGTCGCCATCGGAGCTGCTATTCAGGGAGGTGTGCTTACCGGAGAAGTGAAGGATGTGCTGCTGCTCGACGTAACACCGCTCTCATTGGGTATTGAAACCCTGGGTGGCGTTATGACCAAACTCATTGAGTCGAACACAACCATTCCTACCCGCAAGTCAGAAGTATTCTCAACAGCCAGCGACAGCCAGCCTTCGGTTGAAATCCATGTGCTTCAGGGTGAGAGGCCAATGGCCCGCGACAACAAAAGCATCGGACGTTTCCATCTTGACGGGATTCCCCCTGCACCACGCGGTATCCCGCAGATCGAGGTCACCTTCGACATCGATGCCAATGGAATTCTCAATGTATCAGCCAAAGACAAGGGCACAGGAAAATCACAGCAGATACGCATCGAAGCATCTTCAGGACTCTCAGAAGCCGAAATCAAACGGATGAAGGAAGAAGCCGAGGCCAATGCTGAGAACGACCGCAAGGCGAAAGAAGAAGTTGATAAAGTCAACAGCGCCGACGCCATGATTTTCCAGACAGAAAAGCAGCTCAAGGAGTTTGGCGACAAACTGCCTGCAGAAAAGAAGGCTCCGATTGAAAGCGCCCTGAACGATCTGAAGGAAGCCCACAAGAACCGTAACTTTGCCGGAATTGATGCTTCACTCGCAGCCCTCAATACCGCTTGGCAGGCTGCCAGTGAGGAGATGTACAAAGCTACGCAGAATCAGGAGGGGCAGCCGGGACCCGGACCGCAGGAAGGTCCTGCCGGTGATGCCGGAACCGGGAAAAAATCACCTGATCAGGAAGTAACTGATGTCGATTTCGAAGAAGTTAAGTAATTTTCAGAATTCCGGCATTTTTTCAGCATGAAATTTGCAGCAGGAGGCAGGCGCAAGCTTGCCTCCCGTATTTTATGGCTGTAAGCTGTTGCTGAAATTTGTAACTTTACATCCACACTGAACCGCTGTATGACGCTCAGACTTTATATACTGCTTCTTTTCCTGTTGCCAGTTTCCGGATTGATGCAAACCATGGCGCAGAACAACCGTCCGGTAAGACTGGAAATTCCTGTGAAAGACGATACTGAGATATATAAAGTAGTTCCTTGCAGCAGCAATGGTGTAATGGTGATCTACCTGAGCTCCGAAACTGATGAACGGGGAAATATGCTCTGGATTGCTGCTTTCCTCGACCGGAGTCTGAAAGAAATCTGGAGGAAGTCCATTCCACTTCCCCGGGGATTTGTGCTTGCCGAAGCACTTTATGCCGGAAATCACATGATCGGATTCTGGTATTCACCCAAGGGTGAATTGTCAGAGAATCTACGGATTGCAGATGTCAATGTTGCAGATTCATCCCATAGAATTGTTGGTTTTAATATTCCGTCGAAATCAGAATTCTCGCAGTTTGATATTTCGGAGCGGATAGCAGTCGCCGGACTCAATACCCGCGACGACCAGTCAATGCTGATCGTCTACAATCTTCAGTCAGGCCTGGTTTCCTCCACAGAACAGAACATACAGGGAAATGTTGTTATTGAATCCCTCAACCTTGACGAAGCATCCGGAATTGTTTCCGCTATCCTCCGGACAACCGGTTCGGCACGAAAACGAGAGTATTATCTGGTCAAAACCCATGAAAACGGACAGAAAATCAGTGAACTGAAACTTAGCAGGTTTGGCGACAACAACCTTATAAATACTGCGTTCTCCTATCCCGTGGATGCAACCACCGACCTGGTAATCGGTTCATTCGGACACAACACACGTACAAGAATGATTAACGGAACGGAATCCCTTGGGGTGTCTTCTACCGGCTTTTTCTCCGTTCTGATCAAAAACAATGTGGAAATAAACAACCAGTTTTACGAATTTACCGATTTCCAGAATTTCTACCGCTACCTGCGCCGTCCTTCCGACCTGACTATCCGCCGCGGAACCAACAAGGCTGAAAGATCCCAGAAGGACCTTTCGATTGATCATGACCTGATAACGCATGATGTCTTCAGGTGGAAGAACGAATACGTTTTTATTGCCGAAGCCTTTTATCCGGAATACAGAACTGTGACCACCATGGTTTACGACTATTATGGCAGGCCCTATCCATCAACCTATTCGGTTTTCGAAGGTTACCGCTATCTGACCACCTTTATTTCAGGATTTGATTCAACCGGCAGCATGAAATGGAACGCCGATTTTGAATTACGCAACATGCTGACCCAGGATATCAGAGAAAAGGTGCTGGCCTGGGAAGATACCGAAGGATTGGTGTTATCGTACCCCTACGATGCCCGAATAGCTTCCAGAACCCTTGGTCAGGGCGGTGAGCAGAGCAGCATTGATTATGCCGATATAGCCCCGCTCGGATCACGCGACAAAATATACACCGATTCCAACAGCCAGATGATGTTCTGGTATGGCAATTATTTCCTCGTTTTCGGATATCAGAACCTCCGCAACAGTTACCAGAGTGAGAGAAACAACAAGAACGTTTTCTACATCAATAAGCTTGCTTTCAGATAAACAGGTTGCAATCTTCTGATATAGTGATTGTTTATGCCATTCGGTAAAGAATGCTGTCTGGCTTTATTGTTATGCTCCGGGACTGCCCGGGTATCCACCGATAAATCAGCAGGTACCGCTATTACAAAACAAAAACGAGAGAACCTGTCTGCCGGATGCCTCTCGCGTCCACACTTGATTGTATCTGCAGACCAGCGGGCAGGGTGCGAACCCTGACTACAATCCGCATGCTTCCAATGTTACCATTGCTGCCTGCATGTTGCCAGCAGAACTGCATAAGCTGTTTGTTTTTTTATCATTTTGTTCAAAGCAGCCGCTCATACAAGGTACTTTTGTAAGCAGGCAGGATATTATTCAATCGTTTTTCCCTCTTCTCAGCGATGTAATTTATATTGTCCGGTCATCTTGAGTTGCTATAAATTTCCGGCTTTTGTGTGCTGCAAAATAAAAGAGGCTGCCTGATGGCAGCCTCTTTTATTCTGTATCTGTTCTGCTTACTACTTTACAAGTGCTGTGAAAGCAGCGTTCTTGAAGTATTTGATAAATTCCCTGTCTTCAGCAGCCTGGGCTTTGAGGGCCGGGTCTTTTTCAAATGCCTTGGTGAGGTTGTCGAGCATGCCTTTTTCGTCGGCATTGCGGGCAGCGGCTACAGCAAGCAGGTAATAGTTGTGGCCTGATTCAGGAGCACACTTCAGTGAGTTAGAAGCTTCTGAATACTTACCTGTCATGATCTGAGCAAGAGCTACATTGCTGTTGCATTTCTTGCTTCCGAATGAGCTGAGGGCCTTGTCGTATTTGTTGGCGGCAAGCTCAGTGATTCCCATGTTGTAGCTTACGTCAGCACCCAGGGTTTTGGCTTTGGCATACTGTGCAGCTGCATTTTTGTAGTCACCTTTCTTTGAAGCGAGGGCTCCGAGGTTGTTCACAACAGCTTTGTTGTTGGGCTCAACCTGATCAGCTTTGGCCAGGTGTGAAGCAGCTTCGCCGAGTTTTCCGTTGCGGAGTTCACAAACGGCCAGGTTGTTGTTGGCTTTGTAGCTGTTGGCAAACTGGGTGGCAGCGTTCTGATAGATCTTCATTCTGGTATTCATATCTTCGGTAAGGGTAGCAGCATAGAGGATTTCAGCTTCGGTGAGCTTCGAAGGATCGCTCACTGCAAGAGATGAAATTTCTGCATCGGTTTTCTTGGGTTCAAAGCAGTTTACTTTGATTTCAACGCGGCGGAGCGGAGGAAGAATGTCATCTTCAATTTCCTTGTAAACGATTGCCATGTTGCGGATTTCCTGCTCACGTTTTGAAACATCGCTCTGTGAATTAACCACATTCATGATGATGCGTTTGTCGGCCAGGTTCGAACCTTCAACAGCCTGCATAAATCCGTTCCAGTCTTCACCATTGGCATAGGAGTTGAATTTGATGGTAGCTTCCGGATCCGGAATGTTGATGACCGGATTCTTTCCTTTGGCCATTTTCTTGAACATATCAACAACCTGTTTCTTACCGGCCATTGCACGACGCTCTGACAGTCCCTGGTTGTAGCTTTCTTCACCTTCCGGTGATGCCCATGCATTGATGTCAATATCGCGGATGGTATAGCCCATTTTGATGAAGCCGGCCAGTTCGTCGAGTTTCTGCTGAACCATGTTGGTGCGGTTGAGCGGGAGGTTCCAGTTGAGGTCATGCATGTTTACCTTGAAGTAAATCTTTGCATCCTTGCTGATGATGGTTTCTTTAACATAACCGTGATCGGCAACAATGAGGTCCTCATCGTGGAAAATTCTGGTTCCGGTGATGATGACACCGTCTGCAAGTTTACGCTCAGGTAAATCGATCACTTTGTATTTGGCACCGATCTGCTCAGGAGTTGCATTGAGTACAACAGCTTCCTTGGGTTCGTAAAGTGAAGGTGATACAACCAGATCAGAAGCATTCATGCCCGGTTCGTAAGGAATGCAATCAACATAAGTATAGGTACCTCCGGTTTTGTAATTGATTACAATGCCGTCACCGTTAACCTGCTCGCCCTGGAAATTAACTGCTTTGAGTTTGCGGGTTGTACCGGCGTATTTGATTTCGGGCTGGAAGTTCATGGCAGCCTTCTTGGCGAAATATTTCTCGGGGAAAATAACCTTAACATTTACACAGACTGTGTCGCCGACTTTTACCAGAGGATCCGGGGTGGTTTCGTATTTAACCAGACCGTAATTCTTTTCCATTGATTTGAGGTTGGCACTCGGTTTGAATTTATAAGTAACCCCCAGCATCAGGGTAGAGTATGCATCGTTTTTGGAATTTGATTCGAGCAGATCAAGATCATCTTTGAAGATGAAACGCTCATTGTATTCCAGGTTGAGGTCCCATTTTTCAGCCAGACGGAAATTCAGACCGGCACCAACAGGAACACCGATAGCTGTATAAGCATCCTGGTCAAAAGGAGCCGGAGCAAACGGACCGTTACGGTCAATTACCTGATCATCATTGAAGTCATCGGTGCCATTGGTTCTGTAAAGAACTGAAGCGTAATTGCTGAAGGAAGCTCCTGAAAATACGTAGAAGTTGAGGAAACGTTCAGGCCTGTATCCGAACAAAAGATTGGTCAGGCTGGCTGTAAGATTCAGCTGACCATCCCAGACACTCGACGACATCCTGAGGTTATCGTTTAGGACGGTTGATTCTCTTGTACTGACTACCCATCCGTTGTTGAATAATCCACGGACTCCGAAAACAGGGCTGAATTGATAACCAGCACCAAAGCCATAAAAGAAATTGGTTCTTTCATTAAACAGGGCATTTTCATTAAGATCGCCGAAAAACTGCGAAACTCCACCACTTGCCTGAAGGAAAAAATGCTTGTCAAATGTTGATTTTGCAGCTTTGGTTTCTTTGCCGGAGTCCTGCGCGGAAACAAAAACCGGAGAAACTCCGAACATCAGAATGAGAAGCAACAGAATCGATTTGTAGCTTAACTTTTTCATAATTTTGATTTTAGTGTTATCAATTTTAAATTGTTTATTTTCGGTGATTTACAGTCATTGCAAAGAATCGACAAATATAGGGCAGTTTTGGTTGTTTTCAAACAAAAATACCCTAAAATGCCAAATAAGTGATTTTTTTTACTCACCAAAAAGAACAAGTGCTTAATTTTTTTCCAGTCCTATAAACACGGCATTATATAGCTTTGTTTAAAATCAAGCCATGATTCTTCCACAGAGTTAATCCTTTTTTTACCAATAGGTAACAATTACAGGCGATGTAAAATTTTTTATACCTGTTAAAGATATAAAAAACAGATAGATAGCACTTTTTAATCAGGATTCTCCCCTGACATCTTAAAACCATTCAGCTTCCCGAAAAATTCCCACAGGACAATGCCGGCAGCAACTGCAATATTCAGTGAATGTTTGGTGCCTGCCTGCGGTATCTCAAGGCATATATCTGACAAATTGATTACATCATCGTCTATCCCATGCACTTCGTTTCCCAAAACAAGGGCGTATTTTCCCTTTTCGGGTGTAAAATCCTGCACCATGATGCTCCCGCTGGCCTGCTCGATGGACACAATATGGTATCCGGCCTCCCTGAGCTTACTGACCGACTGAATGGTTGAATCAAAGTATTTCCATTCCACCGACTCCGTGGCTCCAAGGGCGGTTTTCTGAATTTCCCTGCTGGGAGGCATCGCCGTAATCCCGCAGAGGTGCACTGCCTCAATTCGGAATGCATCTGCAGTTCTGAAAACCGAACCGATGTTGTGTTGACTCCGGATATTGTCAAGTACCACGACTACCGGAATCTTTTCAGCTTCCCTGAACTCAGCAACGCTCATTCTGATTATCTCATCGGTTTGCAGTTTTTTCATCTTTCAAAATTTCTGCAAATGTAATAAAGTAGCATTAACTGGTTTTTTGCGGAAATTCGGGCGAAACTGTCTATTTTTGTTGTTTTCCGGACGAAACGATGAGTAAGCAGGTCAAAGAAAAGGGTGAAATTGCCGAAACACCCCTAATGAAGCAATACAATGCAATAAAGGCAAAATATCCTGATGCACTTTTGCTTTTCAGGGTTGGGGATTTCTATGAAACCTTCGGTCAGGATGCTGTTTCTACCTCTGAGATACTCGGCATTGTTCTTACCCGCAGGGCCAACGGGGCAGCTGCATATGTTGAACTGGCCGGATTTCCTCACCATGCGCTTGATACCTACCTTCCCAAACTGGTCAGGGCTGGTCACAGGGTAGCGATCTGCGATCAGCTTGAGGATCCGAAGCTTACAAAAAAAATCGTTAAGCGAGGCGTTACAGAACTGGTAACCCCTGGTGTTTCGTACAACGATAAAGTGCTTGAAAACAAGCAGAACAATTTTCTGGCCAGTGTGCACCTGTTGCCCAAATCAAGCGGTATCGCCTTCCTGGATATCTCTACGGGTGAATTCCTGGTTGCCCAGGGCTCAAACGATTATATCGACAAACTGCTGCAAACCTTCCGCCCCAGCGAAATTATCATTCAGAAATCGAAAAGGGGGGAGTTTCAGGGCCTTTTCGGAGAAAAATTTTACATAAACACCTTCGAAGATTGGGTTTTTACCATCGACTTTGGTCAGGAACTGCTGCTCAGGCACTTCAACACAGCATCACTGAAAGGGTTCGGGGTAAGCGAAATGACCAACGGCATCATAGCAGCGGGGGCTGCATTGCATTATCTCGCTGAAACACAACATGATAAAGTTGGGCACATCTGTCAGCTTTCCCGTATCGAAGAGGACCACCATGTCTGGTTGGATAAATTCACCATCCGCAATCTTGAAATTCTGGGGTCGGCCAACGATGAGGCCTCTACCCTGATCGGAGTGCTCGATAAAACCATCTCTCCGATGGGCTCGCGCATGATGCGCCGCTGGCTGATCATGCCGCTGAAAGACCGGCTTCCTGTAAATGAACGCCTTGATGTGGTGGAGTATTTTGTTACTCATCAGGATGCTGCGGAATTGCTCAGACAACAGATCAGGATGATCGGTGACCTGGAACGCATCATCTCCAAGGTTGCAACCGGCAGAATTAACCCAAGGGAACTGGTTCAGCTGAAAAGGGCTTTGCAGGCCATGGTGCCGATCAGAGAGCTGTGTTTTGCTTCAGGCGTTGCTTCCATGCAGCAGATGGGCGATCAGCTGAATCCCTGTACACTCATGACCGGTAAGATTGAGCAGCAGATTCATCCCGATCCTCCCGTCGCTGTAAATAAAGGCAACGTGATAGCAGCTGGTATCTCGGCTGAGCTTGACGAAATCCGTGAACTCGCCCACTCTGGCAAGGACTACCTGATCAGGCTGCAGCAGCGTGAGTCGGAACGCACGGGAATCCCCTCACTCAAAATAGCCTACAACAATGTATTCGGTTATTACCTGGAGGTTACCAATACCCATAAGGATAAAGTTCCTCCGGAGTGGGACCGCAAACAAACCCTCGTAAACTGTGAAAGATACATTACTCCTGAACTGAAAACCTACGAGGAGAAGATTCTCAATGCAGAAGAACGCATGCTGGAGATCTAGACTACACTCTACAATGATCTGGTTCTCAGTCTGAATGATTATATTTCGGCAGTACAGGCCAACGCCCTGATCGTTGCCAGGCTCGATTGTCTCCTGTCGTTCGCTGCCGTTGCATTGCAGAACAAATATACCCGTCCGCAAATCAACGATGGATACGCACTGAGCATCAAAAGCGGAAGGCATCCGGTAATTGAGAAGAACCTGCCGGCAGGGGAGGCGTACATCACCAACGATGTGTTTCTGGATGATCAGCAGCAGCAGATCATCATCATTACCGGTCCCAACATGTCGGGAAAATCTGCCCTGCTTAGACAGACTGCCCTCATCGTGCTCATGGCCCAGACGGGATGTTTTGTTCCGGCCGATTCAGCCGAGATCGGGCTGGTTGATAAAATCTTCACAAGGGTCGGAGCATCAGACAACATCTCATCGGGCGAATCAACCTTTATGGTGGAGATGAACGAAACAGCCAGTATTCTCAACAACATCAGCAACAGGAGCCTCATACTGCTGGATGAAATCGGTAGGGGAACAAGCACCTATGACGGGATCAGCATTGCCTGGGCCATCGCCGAGTTTCTGCATCAGCACCCGCTGTTCCGGCCCAAGGTATTGTTCGCTACCCACTACCACGAGCTGAATGAAATGGCATCGATGATGCCACGGATCAGGAATTTCCACATTTCGGTTAAGGAGGCAGGCAAAAGGGTTATTTTCATGCGCAAGCTTGAACCGGGAGGAAGCGAACACAGTTTCGGGATCCACGTGGCAAGGATGGCCGGAATGCCGCAATCACTGCTTGAAAGGGCTAACGAACTGCTGGCCACCCTTGAGAAGTCGCATGGCGGCGGACAGTTGCAGGGCAGCGCATCGAAGCGGAAACCGGGGAAATCTGCCGGCGATCCGTTTCAGCTCAGTTTTATTCAGCTCAACGACCCTTTGCTGGAGCAGATAAGGGAAGACATACTGGATACTGATATTAATACACTTACCCCGGTTGAAGCCCTGATGAAGCTCAACGAAATAAAAAAACTTTTAAAAAAATCGTAAATTTGTTTGGCGATTTGAATTCAGGTTGTATATTTGCAGCCGCTAAACAATAAGCGAAAGTAGCTCAGTTGGTAGAGCATGACCTTGCCAAGGTCAGGGTCGCGGGTTCGAGTCCCGTCTTTCGCTCGAACCCCGGATAGCCGGGGTTTTTTTATGCATTGTAAGGTTGCCCGAGTGGTGGAATGGTAGACACGAAGGACTTAAAATCCTTTGGCCATCGCGGCCGTGCCGGTTCGAGTCCGGCCTCGGGTACGTTGATTAACATAAAAAGGTGATTCTCAAGGATGTGGGAATTGCCTTTTTTAATTTTACCAATTACTGTTGGACGATTCAATTCCTGTTTGATAGGTAAAGCTATTTGGTACGAACTTTAAATTGCAACCATTACAATTTAAATAAGTGAATTTCGCTGATGGAAAATAGTACTCTGTTGACTGCCATTTAACATTAAATGATTTCTGAATTATTTGTTTGAATGCTTTACTTTTGTAAAAAGCATTATATGTGTTGAACGCATAATGTTTTTATGACATATTTTTCTTATTTCAGGTTTTATCACACTTTTTGATAAGATTTGCAGTTATTAATCAAAATAATCTCCACAATTATGATGAAAATTAGGTTCGGAAATTTAGCTTGTATTCAAGGCAGGTTAAAATTTGCAGTGATGATGCTGCTGGTTGTTTCTTTGGGAACTGGTTTGAGTTCCTGTAATAGTCAGAAAAAGCTGGCAAAAAAGAAGGCTGAGCAAGAGCTGGCAGATAAAACAGCTAAAGCTAAAGCTGACTTGCTGGCAATTATCAACGACGAAGGCAGGATGACACTGGAAGAAAAAGAGTTTAAACTGGCCTCAGTTAAAAGAATGAATCTTGACAATGCCGAAATTAATGATCTTATATCTCAGGCTGAAGCAAAAATTTCAGCTGAAAGAGCTGCTCTTGACAAAAAAAGAGAAGAAGAACGCTT
>CALMDN010000521.1 GCA_937864935.1 uncultured Bacteroidales bacterium | reverse complement strand
CGCCGGGACCACCGCCGCCATGGTCGGTCATTTCCTGACCTGGCTGGCGGAAACGACTTCATCCATCCTGGTCATGGCCACCGCCAATGACATCACCAAACTCCCGCCGGAATTCCTGAGAGGTCTAACTGACGGGTAAAATTTCCACCTGACTGATTCCTGAGCGAACTGTAAATAACATTCCCCAGCAGGGAATAGACCTTCAGATTAATCTCGCCTTTAGCACCATTGACTGCAACATTGAAGCGTCCTTCAGAGGGGTTGGGATAGACCTGGACTGTTTCTTTGATTTCCGGTGTTTTGGAAACAGAAGTGGTATTCAGGATGCTAATATTGTCAATGAATACGTTATCCCCTTCTCACTGAACATGATACGAGAAACGGTTGCAGGCTTGCAGCGTGATGTCAAAAATACCACCGGCATAAGCAGTCAGGTCAAATGTATGTCTGGTCCATGGGTCATCACCGGCAGTAACAGGGTGGAAATCAGCTATTCCCTGATCGCTTGCCACCTGTTCACCATTCACCAGCACCCTGAACCATTAATAGCGGGGCCCGAGGCTATAGGTCTGCCGCAGATCAAGTTCGAGGGCAACATTCTCCATACCGGTTGCATCCACTCCGCAGATACTGGCTTCACCATGAAACTGACGGTTTTCAACCCAGGCCTGAGCCGGTGTACCGGCAGTCGGGCTTCCCTTCCATCCGGTTGGGACCGGATCACCGTGGAAGTGTATGCTTTTAAGGCTTTCAGAAGCAGAGCGACCGTCTACAGCAGCCTGAGACTTTATCGTATCCCAGAGGGTGAAGAAGCCGGATGTTCCATTTTCCATGTCAATGGAATAGGATGGTACTGCTCCCTGTGCCCGGATGAAATCGGTAAAACTCTGTGTGGCTGAACCGTTGGCATTCCAGGCTGTCAGACTGATGGTATAAGGCCCGGGAACCATGAATTTCACTTCAGGATTCTGCGAACTAAGGGTGGTTCCGTTCACGAGTTCGAACGACGATGGACTGATGCTCCATTCCCAGGCGTTGGGGGTATAGAGTGACATATCCGATAAAACTGTCTGGCTGCTGATGCAGGGAAGGGTATCGGAGGCACCGATCTTGACATAGGGAACTGGTGTATTCGTAACAGTAATGTAATCTTCCAGCACAATGGTACTGGTACCATAGTCATTGGTTACAGTAAGGGATACATCATATACTCCGGGGTTGGTATATCTGACAGGCAGGGGCTCCTGGCTGGATGAGGAGGCCGGATTGCCGCCTTCAAAAGTCCAGGCCCATGTTGAGGGCACGCCGGTTGACCGGTCGTAGAACTGAAGGCCATTGCCACCCGGCAGAATGGTGGTGACTTCAGCCATCAGGCCGGCTGTGGGTTCAAAGGGAGTGTGCAGCGCTGCCTGATAGGCATTGATGCGTCCTGCGCCCAGCATACCGGTATAATTCGGGTTGACATCATAAATATCGTCGGCGGTCGATTCCAGGATGCTCTCAACTTCAGCGATGGTAAGCTGGGGATTGATTGACAGCAACAGGCCGCACAGGCCCG
Organism: uncultured Bacteroidales bacterium; assembly: GCA_937864935.1. Taxonomy (GTDB): domain Bacteria; phylum Bacteroidota; class Bacteroidia; order Bacteroidales; family Lentimicrobiaceae; genus Lentimicrobium. Next base: position 7,332 of record CALMDN010000521.1, on the reverse strand, counting down.
AGACCATCGGAGCTGCCATGCTGGTACCTTCCATCAGGTCGTAGTTGCCGAAAGTTGCAGAACTGAAGGTTGTGCTTAACAGTCCCGCAGGGCCACCCGGACAGCTGCCCCCCGGAGCGCTTACATCAACCGATGTGGCATAATTTGAAAAATCGCTCTTCACATCATCAAAATCAGTGGAAGCCACAGAGATCACATTGGCATAAGCCGATGGATAATGGGGGGTGGTTACATTGTCATTCCCCGCTGCAGCTACCAGCACAATCCCCATATTGGCGATCGAGTTAATAAGATTCTGGTTGGTCTGCGAAAAACCGGTTCCACCCCACGACATGTTGATGACATCCGCGCCATTGTTGGCAGCCCACTGAATTCCCGTATAACCATAAATGCTGTTAGAGTTGTTGTTGGCTGAGGCCTTAACCGCAATAATTGATACATTGAAGCCTACCGATGCGATGCCAATACTGTTGTCGCTGATTCCCGCAGCCAGACCAGCGCAATGGGTCCCGTGCGACCATTCCATCGGATCACCGGAGTTGGGCGGATTTGAGCTGTTGGTATTGTAATAGGTATCACGCTGAGCGACAATTTTTCCGGCCAGATCGGGATGATCGGCCCAGACAGCATTGTCAACAATGGCAACTTTGATTTCTGATGAACCCTTAGAGATATCCCAGGCCAGATCTGCCTGAATTCTCTCCAGGTGCCAGTTCCAGTTCTGAGGGCCATTATAAAGATTGTACAGTGAATCGTTCGGGGTGTAATAAATCCTGTCGTAAGGCACCCGCTCCACATACTCGAGTTCAGGAACCATCTTCAGACGCGCGATAATCTGATCAACTTTTTCAATGTCGTTAAACTCAAGCATCAGGGTCCTGATCAGCTTTGAATCGTTGTTGAGGTGAAATGGCCTCGAAAGCTCCTTCAGGCTGAATTCACTGCTCAGGGCAGAAACAAAAGGAATCTCACTGATTTCAACAATGTTGTTTTCATCAGCAGTAAAATTTACCGGTTGATTGTCCCTGAATTTGAAATAAATCCTTCCATCATGGTATGCTGAATGAACAGTCTGCGCCGTGGAGGAGCCGGCAGTTAAAACAACTGTAAGTAACATAAGTAACACAGCTGATCGTAACTGCAGCGGGTAGGGTGAGTAATTTTTCATGTCAGAATTGTATTATGGTTATGGTCAATAACAGTTGAAAACAGATTTTGTCTGCAACAATATCACTTTTTCTGCCCTGCTTTCTGCAAGGCTTAAGATATAAATTCAGCCGGCTGCAATATTTTCCTGTACACATAGCTAAAAACCTCAATATCTGCATTCTATGATTAATGAATTATTATGGGTGAATCAACAGCTAAAATCAGGGCCACATGATGCGATTTATTAACTTTGTCCGGCATAGAAAAAGATGAGTAGTCATTTTTAATGCTTAATAATCAGTACATTATGGCAGGAAAACTATTGATTACGAACATAGGCAGGCTGGTTGGAACCGACCATGAGAATAAACTGCTGAAAGCCGGAGCTGAAATGTCACGGCTTGATTTCATCGATGATGCCTATTTACTCATCGACGACGGAAAAATCAAAGCCTTTGGCAAGAAGCAGGAACTGAGGCTTCTGGCTGACGAAACAGAGGACTGTCAGACGGTGAATGCCCGAGGAGGGATGGTGTTCCCTTCTTTCTGCGATTCGCACACCCACCTCGTTTATGCCGGAAGCCGGGAGATTGAATATGTTGACAAAATCAAAGGTCTTTCGTATGAAGAGATCGCCAAACGGGGTGGTGGCATCCTCAACTCATCGAAACGGCTTCACGAAGCAGATGAAGATGAACTCACCGAGCAGGCCCTGGCCAGGCTCAACGAGATCATGGCCTACGGAACCGGTGCAGTAGAGATCAAAAGTGGCTACGGACTGAATACCGAAGATGAACTCAAAATGCTCAGGGTAATCAGAAGGCTGCAGGCCCTGAGCCCGCTCACCATAAAAGCAACATTTCTGGGAGCCCATGCAGTGCCTGAAGAATACAAAGGCCGACAGGATGAATATGTTGACCTGATCATCAATGAAATGATACCGGTGGTTTCTTCAGGCTATCTGGCAGATTTTATCGATGTATTCTGCGATCGCGGCTTCTTTACGCCCGATCAGACCGAACGCATTCTGATGGCCGGCATCAAACACGGGTTGCGGCCGAAGATTCATGCCAATGAGCTGGACTATTCCGGTGGCATCCAGGTGGGTGTAAAATACGATGCCCTTTCGGTTGACCATCTCGAATACACCGGTGACGAAGAAATTGAAGCCCTGCTGGGCAGTGAAACCATGCCGACCCTGCTTCCCGGTGCTGCCTTTTTTCTTAACATGATACTTGCCCCGGCCCGCAAAATGATCGATGCAGGTTTACCGATAGCCCTGGCCAGCGATTTTAATCCAGGATCATCCCCATCGGGTAACATGCAACTCATCCTTTCCATGGGAAGCATCATGTTCAGGATGACCCCCGAAGAAGCCATCAATGCCTGCACCATCAACGGCGCCTATGCCATGGGGGTTAGCGACGAGCTGGGAAGTATCGCGGTAGGGAAAACGGCAAATGTATTCATTACCCATCCGATTCCTTCGGTTGAATATATGCTTTATGCTTACGGCAGTAATAAGGTGGCTACAGTTATTTTGAATGGCAGTATTGTTAAACACTGAAACTGGCACCAGGCTCTGCAAGTGGGGCAAACTCAATTTCCTTAAAATTTCAAAAATTTAAATATCAGAGGCTAAATGAAACAGATTATTGAATGTGTCCCCAATTTCAGTGAGGGACGTAATATGGAGATCATCGGACAGATTACCGAACAGATCAAATCCGTGGAAGGAGTCAAACTGCTCGATGTAGATCCGGGTGCAGCAACCAACAGGACAGTGGTAACCATTGCCGGTGAACCGGAACAGGTGATTGAAGCTGCCTTTCAGGCAGTAAAGAAAGCGATGGAACTCATCGACATGTCGAAACATACCGGAGCACACCCGCGGTTCGGTGCCACAGATGTCTGTCCGCTTGTTCCCATTTCCAACATCTCAATGGAGGAGACAGTTAAATACGCCCACAAACTGGCGGATAGGATAGGTAAAGAACTTGGAATTCCGGTATACTGCTACGAAGAGGCGGCACTTCAGCCGGAGCGCCGTAACCTTGCTTATTGCCGTTCGGGTGAATACGAAGGACTTTCAAAGAAACTGACCGAGGCTGGCTGGAAACCCGACTTCGGACCGGCAGAATTTCTCCCGCGAACAGGTGCCATAGCTGTCGGTGCCCGCGATTTTCTGGTTGCTTACAATGTTAACCTCAATTCGACCAGCACCCGCCGTGCCAACGCCGTGGCCTTTGATATCCGCGAAAAGGGCAGGCCGATGCGCGAAGGCAATCCGATTACCGGAAAAATCATGAAAGATGAAAACGGGAAACAGATCGATATTCCGGGCACCCTGAAGGCCTGCAAAGCCATTGGCTGGTTCATAGAAGAGTATGGAATTGCCCAGGTTTCCATCAACCTCACAAACATCAGCATTACCCCCGTACATGTTGCGTTTGAGGAAGCCTGTAAAAAAGCAGCAGAGCGCGGAATGAGGGTTACAGGTTCTGAACTGGTCGGACTCGCCCCGCTGAAAGTATTTACCGATGCCGGTAAGTATTTCCTGAAAAAACAACAAAGATCGGTGGGCGTTTCTCAGGATGAGCTGATTAAAATTGCTGTTAAATCGCTGGGACTCGACGATCTCAAACCTTTCAACCCGGCTGAAAAAATCATCGAATTCGTGCTGGAGGAAAAAAGCGGAAATCTGCTCATGGACAAGACCTGCCGTGCCTTTGCCGATGAAACAGCCTCGGAATCACCTGCTCCGGGCGGAGGTTCGATTTCGGCCTATATGGGTGTTCTGGGCATCTCACTCGGCACCATGGTCGCCAACCTATCTTCGCACAAGCCTGGCTGGGATGAACGCTGGGAAGAGTTTTCACTATGGGCTGAAAAAGGACAGACACTCAAGGATGAATTGCTTTTCCTTGTCGATGAAGACACCAATGCCTTCAACAGGATTATGAATGCCTTCGGGCTTCCCAAAGGAAACGAACAGGAAAAAGCAGCAAGGGCAGAAGCCATTGAAGAGGCTACCCGTTACGCCATTGAAATACCCCTCAGGGTAATGCGCAAATCTTATGAAGCCATGGAAATCATTGAAGCAATGGCAGAAACCGGAAATCCGAATTCAGTCTCCGATGCCGGGGTAGGTGCCCTTGCAGCCCGCTCTGCGGTCATGGGTGCTTACCTGAATGTTAAGATAAATGCATCAGGTCTCAGCGATAAAGGCTTCGTTGAAAAAGCAATTGCTGAAGGTGCAGAAATCGAAAGACAAGCCTGTGCTGCAGAAGAGAAAATCCTGAAAATTGTCAATGCCAAAATCAAATAAACCAGAATAATACCGGAAGCAATGCGGTCTTACTGAAGATGGTCATTGCTTCCGGATTGACATTGATCAACCTGGTTATTAACGTTCTACCTCAGCTTTCATTCGGAAAGCCGCCAAAGAAATGCCTATGACACACGAACTGTTTACCACGGCCCTGTTGTTTTTTACCTCATTTTTTGCCATCATTAACCCCCTGGGGGTGATGCCGGTTTTCATGACCATGACCGCTGATATTTCAGAATCACAGCGAAAGCGTACGGCCATCAAAGCCGTGGTTACGGCATTCATTACACTGATGCTCTTCGCTCTTGGGGGGCAGCTGATGTTCAAATTTTTCGGGATATCCGTCAACAGTTTCAGGGTTGTCGGAGGAATTATTTTCTTTATCATGGGTTATGAAATGCTTCATGCACGAATCAGCCGCATAAAAGTGGATGAAGAACTGGTAAAAAAATATGTCGACGACATTTCAGTAACGCCGCTGGGAATTCCCATCATTGCCGGCCCGGGGGCCATCACCAATGCCATTGTGCTGATGGAAGACAGCCCTACCCTGCCACTAAAACTCATTCTGCTCCTTGCCATTGTGGTGACCCTGCTTACTACCCTGTTTTTCCTGCTCGGTGCCAGTAAAATTATTCCGCTGCTGGGCGAAACCGGTAATAAAATCATGATGAAACTGATGGGCCTGATTATGATGGTTATCGCCGTAGAGTTTTTCTTTGCCGGTCTCAAACCAATCCTGCAATCCATCTTTAACATCGTTCCATCGTAACAATTCAGCGTGCAATCAAGTAGCTGCAGGCCGCATTCCGATTTGTTGTTCAAATTTCTACCTGTCTTGAACCCTTTCGACAAAAAATACAGCATCAATTCCGGCAGTTTTCAGCTGTTGGAAAGCCAGTTTGACCACCACAGCATACTGCATGGGATTTTGCATACATACAGGGTAATGTTTCACACCCTGAACCTGGGTTTACTGACAGGGCATATACATGAAGCGCGAACCGCTTTTTTTGCAGCCTTTGTTCACGACATGGCCCGCCGGCATGACGGTTACTGCACCGGTCACGGAGCCGATGCTGCCAGACTTAAATTGCCGCTCTACCACAGGCTCTTCAGCGAAAACGGTGCATCCGGAACAGACTTCAGACTGATAGAAAAAGCCGTAACCCTGCATTCGACCAGCCTTGAACTGACCGATGACGATCCTGACTTCCTGACAGTAGCTATACTTAAAGATGCAGACGCCCTCGACCGCATACGCCTTGGAGCAGGCGATCTTAACCCAGGATTCCTGAGAATAAAGGAAACACTGTCCTGCATTGCCTTTGCCGAAGCATTGTATCACCAATCCCATGGCAAATCCTTCCTCAATTTCGAAGACTTTGTCAACAAACAGAAACCTCTGATTGAAAAGTAGTCCGGTTGAGATGTCAAGCCATTGATTTACTTGGTTTGCAACAACAAAACGCAATCCTGGCAACTGTATATGTTATTCATATTTATAATATTATAAATCATTCCATCATTTTAACCAGCACAATTGTCTCATCAATCGGTTTAATACCTATTTTTGCTGCTTCAAAAGTCAAGCTTTTTGTCAGTCTATTCAGGTTTCTATTCAAGGGTTTATCAAGCGCTATTGCCGTGATAAACCGTTTTTTTTGTCTAACACAGTACAAAAATGTCAAAAAAAATATACTCAGTCATTACAGGAACAGGTAGTTACCTACCGACCAAGCTGGTCAGGAACAATGATTTCCTGGCCAAAACCTTTCTGGAGTCGAATGGTGAACCCATTAAAAGGGCCAATGAAGAGATCATCTCCAAATTTCAGCAGATTACCGGTATCGATGAACGCCGTTACATCGAAGATGAGTTTGTGAACTCTGACATTGCCTTTTTTGCCGGTGAAAAAGCCCTTGCCAGTGCAGGAATCGACAGGGAAGCGCTGGATTACATTATTGTTGCACACAATTTCGGTGATGTAAAACACGGAAGTACCCGGGTTGACATCGTTCCGGCACTTGCCTCTCGCGTGAAATACAAACTGGGCATTCTGAATCCGTTTACCGTAGCTTATGATGTCCCTTTCGGATGCCCTGGATGGCTTCAGGCTCTGATACAGGCTGATTATTACATCCGTTCAGGCGATGCCAGAAACATTCTGGTGATTGGTTCCGAGACCCTTTCAAGGGTAAGCGACCCCCATGACCGCGACAGCATGATCTATTCCGACGGTGCTGGTGCCGTAGTGGTAAGTGCTGTTGAAAGTGAGGAACCGGTGGGCATTCTCACCCATGTTACCCGCACCGATACCGCTGAACAGGTTTTCCTTCTGCAGATGGGCAGATCATTCAATCCTGAGAAAGGAGATGAACTTTACCTGAAAATGAATGGCAGAAAACTCTATGAATATGCCCTGAAAACTGTGCCGGCGGCCATTAAAATGGCGATTGACAAAAGCGGACTACCCATCACTGATATGGAGAGAATTCTGATCCATCAGGCCAATGAAAAAATGGACGACGCCATTGTTAACAGGCTATATGAATTGTATGGAATCAAGGACCGTCCGGAATTTTCGATGCCGATGACCATTTCGTGGCTGGGCAACAATTCGGTGGCCACCCTGCCCATTCTTTTCGACCTGATTGTGAATAAAAAAGTTGACAATCACCCGCTCAACCCGGGCGACCATTTTGTTTTTGCCTCCGTTGGTGCCGGAATGCATGTAAACGCCATGGTCTATAAAATGCCATAAGCCACCTGGCCTGAATCTCACTGACGATAAGCTGAACTCCGGCCACCCGATGCGGTGGCCTTTTTATTTCCGGGCAACCGCAATTTTT
>CALMDN010000520.1 GCA_937864935.1 uncultured Bacteroidales bacterium | reverse complement strand
TTGGCCGTTAAGGTACCATTGGCTGAAAATTCGAAAGTATAACCGCTGTAATTGTGCGTGTCATTCTTGCTCTTGTCGATGTAGGAGCTGATTACCCATACATCGCTCACAATTTTCTGTTTCAGTTCTTCCGGCTGATTGCTTGCAGGGATTGAGTCGTCAGTTTTGCTGCAGGAGGTAAATACGGCCAGCAGGCTCAGCAGAACAATAATTTTTGGTGTGTTCATGGCAGTGAGTTTTGCGTTTTGTTTTGTTTGATGAAGCAAAGTAACAGCGACAAATTGCGCTGCCAAAACAAAACCTTCCCAACGGGAAAAAAGCAGCTCCCGACAGGAATTTATGCCCTTCCTTCGGGAAGCAACACATTACGCTTCAGAAGTAATTCTCCCGTATAAGCTGAAAAACTGAAGAAACCCTGAAATAAAAGAGAGCACCTGATACGGGAAACAGTACCATTTGGTTTATCTGTTGGCAATCATCAATGCTGGAAATAAACGGCTTCTTTTCCCAGAAGTAACAATGTCAGACAGATACGCCAGCCTGTGATGTGCTTTCAGAACCTGCCGCCGAGGACCGCGGCCTTCTTAAACTCCTTTGCTTTTCCGCTGAGGTTGAAAACTTCCACAAATACTATATAAATGCCTATCGGAGCCTTTTCCCTTTCTTCAGTAATCCCATCCCAGGTATATAAACCTGCGGTGCCGGCCACCTCATTTCTGACCAGATTCCGCACAAGACGCCCGTTGCTGTCGAATATCCGTATGGTGACCGAAGCCCCCGGTTCCGAAAAACTGCAGCTGATTCCCAACTGATCGTCATACCCATCCTGATCCGGCGAAAAGATTTCAGGAAAAACAGTGATCTCGTCGGCTGAGCCTGACCCACCCAGATACTGAGAATTTTTGTAGGCCGGGGTGGCAAATCCCACACTTTGGGCAGCAGAGTGCCAGTTTCCGGCTTCATCTGAAGGTCGCTCGGGATTTACCCTCTCCAGTGAAACCCCGTCGGTTGAATTGAGCAGGGCAAAATGCAGCGAAGGATAATAACTGAATTCATCCACCACCTGCAGCGATGGTGATAGCAACACAACCGTACCTGATTCATTGGAATAGGAGGGCATGGAAACCACCTCTGTAAAATTGTCGGGCGCAGGACAAAAATAGGATGACTTCACCGCAGCGGCATCTCTGGTGATAACCAGGTAATCACCCGGAAACATCAACCGGCCTTCGACACTGACTTCCTCAACCTGATCGGCCTCCCCGGTGGTGGCATCGCGGGTGGCTATCCTCAGGTCCTTCAGATCAAGCACCTTTTGCGACCTGTTGTATACTTCCACAAAATCTTCTCCGAGGATTGCTGGATCAGACAGTACTTCATTGATTACAATATCGTTGGGTTCAATCTGTTGTGGAACGGCAAATTTCGCAGTCAGTAGGTTACCGGTAACATTGCCGGCACAATCTGAAAAACCAGCCGTCAGTGTCAGCGTATAAACAAGGTCATCGCTGATATTCTCAGCAAAAACAAGGCTTACCGAGCGATAGGCCGGTGCATGGAGCATCACGGAAACCGGGGTTCCAAGACCATTGTCAGCAGCATACAAGGCCGGGTTGCCCAAAGAAAGGCTATCCATGGATTCATTGAAGAACACCCTGATGGTTGATTCTCCTGTAATGCTGATTTTCTCAATCCGGGGCAATCCGGCATCCGCGTTGGAGCCTATCCTGCTGTTGGCTCTTCCGGGGGTTCCACCTTTTGAATCTGCCGATGCCTGCCAGTTGTCTTCATCCCCGCAGGGGTTAAATGGATCCATCTGTTCCAGCGACCAGCCCCCCTCTTTTTTCGCATTGTCTCTGTACCAACCGTCATTATAGGCCACAGTATGGATAACCGCTCCGGTGGCATTCCTCAATACGAGGATAGAACCGGTATTTACAATGCTCAGGCTGGAGAAAGCCATCACATCCCCGTATTGGGAAAGTTCCTGGCTTCCTGCAGTGCTGGTGAGGATCAGGTAAGCTCCGGGAGGAAGGATGGCCTCCGGAAGCGTTTTGATGGTTGATCCCAGAGCAAGCTGCCAGTTGTCCAGCTTAACAGGAAGCTCACTTCTGTTATAGAGTTCTATGTATTCATAAGCCGGCAAACCAACAGAGGGTTCAGGGTCGGCCATGATTTCGTTGATCAGAACATCATAGGCCCTGACATTGTAAATGGCAAAGGGTAAGGTGATGGGTTCCATAACATTTCCGGCAAGATCAGCAATACCTGAAACGGTGATGGCATAGACAATGCCCTGAGAAAAATCATCAGAAAAAGTAAGGTTGACAACCTCATAGGAAGCCTCATCCCTTCCGGCCGTCAACGCCTGCCCAAGACCCTGGTCAACCAGATAATTTCCGATATCCGAAGCAGATGCTTCATCAACTGCTTCGCTGAAAGTCAGGCGTAAAGCAGAAGGGTTAGTGATTTCAGCCGATAGCAAAACCGGTTTGATGTCATCAACCACTGGCGGACCTGCATATACATCATCAAAATAAAACCTGGTTGAATTGCTGGAAGTGTATTTGCAGCAAATACCGAAGTAAATGTAACTTTCCCAGACTGGATCTTCGCCCGAAGCCTGCAGCTGAAAATCTTCGCCGCCCAGTGGATCGGCATAGATGTTCCACACACCGGTATCGGTTCTTACAACCCTGATTCTGGCGTTGAAGGAAGATGCGATCAATCCGTTAGTGCCCCTGCATACAAAATAGGTGGCCGTCCCGCTCTGCCGGTAAAGTTCGATGGCATCGTCTGAGCCAGCTTCACCAAACTGCAGAAAATACCCATTCAGAGGCTCCGTAACATTCTGCTGATCTGAAACCAGGTAGATTCTTGCAAAATTGTTGGCCGAAGGACTGAAGGCCAGCTTTGTCAGAATCCGCCATTCGGTCAGTCCGTTCATACTCAGCCCTGCTGAAAGATAACTCAACCCTTCACCGCTGCTGTTTAACTGGAGTTCCTGTTCTGCATTCACGATAAACTGCGAAGTCGTCCCCGACCATTCGGGGTTATCAGTAAAATCACCGTCACTGAAATTATCACTGAGTTGGGCTGAAGCCAAAACCGGGATCAGTAAAAGCAGGAAAATGGCTGTTCTCATCTTATCAATATGATTTGAAATCCTTTGAATAATAAGTGGTAACTACCTGATTGTATGTCTTAATGAAAACCTGGAAATATCGTA
>CALMDN010000519.1 GCA_937864935.1 uncultured Bacteroidales bacterium | reverse complement strand
GAACGTGCGCTGAGCCTGAGCAATCAGGGCTGGCCAACCAACGCGCATTCTACTCTTTTTTTACGAAAGTTTATTGAGAATCCTGTATTCTATAGAAAATTTAAGGAAAGGCTGGAATACCTTCTGAATCATACGCTCACCGAAGAGCTGTTACAACCGCACGTTAACAGTAACAGCGGTATCGTAGCCATGGATGTACCTAAGCAGTCAGCCCGTTTTCACTATCCGCTCAGCCCGGGATTATGGTCAGCAGATATCGGTGAGATCTATAATTTTATCTCTCAAAGAGTTTGTATTGTCAGCGATCAGTTTTCGAACCGGTTCGACGAAGATCTGGATGTTTCAGAGTGTATCATTGGAGTTGAAGATATAAAGTCTCCTGATTTTTATTGCATCACAGAAGGGAATATAATTACCCTGGTATACACTTCTGTGGCACCGATAAATACCAACGTTACAATTTTTAATTCAGCTGGCCGCAAGGTATTCTCGGAATTCCGGGAGGTAAGCCCGGGAGAGAACCGCATTCCCATTAATATAACCAGTTTCACGCCAGGTATTTATGTACTTTGTTTCAACGATGGTACTAAAATACTAAGCTTAAAAATCATAATTTAAGATCACTGTTGTCCGGGGAAAATCCCAACAATCCTATGAATCCATTGGTAGAGTTGGGGAAGACAACGTTACGCCCCCGCTTCCTTTGGGGCTGGCCCCCGCTTTCTTCGGGGCAAGCGCTGGGGCTTAGATTTTTTGTCAGGTTCTTTCGGCTTACAACATTACGCTGCTCCACCGCCGATGGCGGGGCAAGCTGCAGCTTTTAAAATTGTGACACGACAGCTAAATGCTCAAAATCATATAGTTGAATAAGCAGGTTAACAATTAATTCTGCTCGTGCCACGATAACTCCCTGGTTCATAAAATTTAAACCGGACAACAGAGACTGGATATAGCAGATTTCAATGATTCTGAGCCGCAGCCAGACTGTATGAAGAAGCGGAACTCAATCCATTAAAACCATGGGTGCTGGTCTGGTGTTCTCATCAGGACCCTGGGATACCCCAGCAACGGCAGAACAGGGAAGAACACAGGATATAACAGTTAACTAATGAAGTTCTTTTTCAGAAATGAGGGGGTGCCTGCTTGGCAGTATAACAGGAAAGGTATCCTGTAGATTCAGGTTCCGATCTTCAGCTTGTTTGATATCGCTGAAAAAAGGGCAGGCTTCGTTTCCGGATGAATGGAACGAAGCCTGTCAGCTTATAAACTGTATGTTGCGGCAGTGTTCAGAATGTCGCTATTCGTTGATTCTCATTTTATAGAACGATCTCCAGACAAATACCAGTGCGACAGCGAGGAAGAAAAATCCGATGTAATGGGCAATCGGTCTGAAGTTTTCTGCAATGGCAATTTCCATCGCGAGCAATCCGAATAGTGTAGTAAACTTGATGATCGGGTTGAGGGCCACCGATGAGGTGTCTTTGTAAGGGTCACCAACGGTATCACCAACAACTGAAGCTGCATGCAACTCGGTGCCTTTTTCTTTCATATCCACTTCGATCACCTTTTTGGCATTGTCCCAGGCACCACCGGCATTGGCCATGAATACTGCCTGGAAGAGTCCGAAAAAGGCAATGGAAATCAGGTAACTGACAAACAAGGAAACGGGTAGTGCAAGGTGTTTGGCTTCGGGACCTGTTGCGCCTGCTTCAAGACCAGCAGGAGAAGACAGGAACGCAAAAGCAAGAGCAAAGGAAAAGATGGCAATAAAGATGTTCCACATTCCCTTTTGAGCATAAACTGTGCAAATCTGAACGACCTGTTTTGACTTTTCAACATCGGCTTTTTTGGGAGCATTGGGGTCAAGGTTGATGTTTTTTCTGATAAACTCAACTGCACGACCGGCACCGGTAGATACAGCCT
>CALMDN010000518.1 GCA_937864935.1 uncultured Bacteroidales bacterium | reverse complement strand
GGGATTAATTGTCTGTAACTGCGGGTTGGGGTGTGCCTCGGGACCTTTTACGGACCGGTCTGGATCGGGCTGGATGAACTCGGACATGACCTTTTCAAAAATGCAAATCCGGTAGGGCAGGTGAATGCCGAAGACTGGGAAGTGATTGGCAATGCTTACCCCGATTTTACCCTGGGCTGGAGCAATACCATGACTTACGGCAATTTCGATCTCAGCTTTTCACTGCGGGCTTCCATAGGTGGAGAAGTTCTCAATACCTATCGCCTGTATTACGAAAACTGGGGCACCCTCGGACTCAACAATGTAACCCTTTCTCAGTACGAAAGCCCCGGATTCTCTGGCAATGCAAGGTACTCCTCAAAATATGTGGAGGATGCTACCTTTGTGAAACTCGATAATGTTACCCTGGGGTATAACCTGAAGGTTAACCACCGGTACATCTCGAAAAGCCGGATATTCTTCACCGCTCAGGATGTTTTCTGTTTGACCGGTTACCAGGGACTGGACCCTGAGGTGAACCTCGGTGGCCTGACCCCGGGTATCGAATACCTGTCGTACTATCCCAGAACTACGGTTCTGACCCTCGGCGTTAATGTTTCATTTTAGTCATAGGAGAGTTTTAACGATGAAAAAAATATTCAGCTTTGCTGCCTTTCTTTTTGCAGTTGTTTTATTCCCGGCAGCCTGCACTGATCTTGACGAAGAAGTCTATACCGAAATACCGCTTGACGGGTTCTTCAAATCGGAGAAAGAGGTGCTGATGTATGCAGGCCGTTCGTATGCCAAACTACAGCGTTTCCCCGAAGAACAGCGACTCTGGTCGTTGATTGAAAATGCTTCCGATGAAATGGTGATTCCGGGACGCGACGATGGCTTGTGGTGGGAGCAGGGCCGTTGGGATGAATTGCATACACACCATTTCAGTGCAACAAACAAGATACTCAGACAATCATGGGAGTTTGTCTTTGAAGGAATCACCGCCTGCAACGAAGTGATCTATGTTACCGAAGAGTCAGATATTCAGTTTGATGGCAAAGAACGGGTGGTTGGTGAAATTAAAATCCTCAGGGCTTTGTTCTATTACTGGGCCATCGATAACTGGGGAAATGTGCCGTTTACCATTGATTTCACCGATAAGGAACTGCCAGAGCAAAAAGACCGGAAGTTTATATTTTCCTTCATCGAAAAGGAAATTCTCGACAACGTTGAACTGCTTCAGGACCAGCCGTCATCGGCCTACTATGGCCGGGTTACCCATGGGATGGCTTATACCCTGCTGGCCAGGCTTTACCTGAATGCTGCTGAATGGATTGGCGAATCTAAATATCAGGAGGCTGTAGATGCCTGCGATAAGGTGATCGGTCAGGGATTCTACCACATTGAAGATGACTATTTCGCCAACTTCAAAGTTCACAACGAGGGCTCAGTTGAGAATATTTTTGTGATCCCCAACCATTCGGTTTATACCAAAGACCGGCTTTACTGGTACACTTTGACACTCAACGATGCCAGCCGTGCTACTTTTGGTTTTAAAGGAGAAATGTGGGATGGTTTCGTACTGGAGCCGGATTTCTTCAACAAATACGCGGTGAACGACCTCAGGCGGAATTCCTTCTTGTATGGTCAGCAGTACGATATGAACGGGAATCCGGTTTATTTCATTGAAAATAACGACACTGTGTGGTTTGAATACACACCCACCATTGCCAACTACCGTGCACGCAAACGGTGGGAAGGTGCCCGTTGCTGTAAGTACGAGTACCAGAAAGAACTGGAATACTATGTCACAGATATGGAAAATGATTTTGTGATTTTCCGTTATGCCGATGTGCTCTATACGAAACTGGAAGCACTCTGGCGGT
>CALMDN010000517.1 GCA_937864935.1 uncultured Bacteroidales bacterium | reverse complement strand
ACCCTGGAATCTCCCGGAATGGTCTGCACCTGTATGCAGCAGCTGATGCCCAACCTCCCGCAGAACAAGGAAAATTTCAGCAAACGCTTGTTTGCAAACACAGTCTTTCCACCCGGACAGGAATCCTACCTATTATTTTCTTCACTCCGGCTCTGATTTCCGCTTATCGATGCCGGCAGGCTGAAAGGCCTGCATACTGCCTTTTACTCCCATTGCTTTTTTAATACGGAAATCATGAAAAGAATATTGTTTGCCGCGGTTTGCGGCATCTCAGGCGTGTTTGTAACGACCATGCTTCCAGCGCAGAAGTTTGTGCAGGGGGTGGTGAAGGAACACAAGCACAACGGACAGCCCGTGCCTCTGCCTTATGCCAGTGTTTACTGGCTGGGCACCACCGAAGGCACGGTCACCGATGAATCGGGAAATTTCAGAATAAAGCTGCCTTCCCGTGAAGGAGGGCTGCTGGTAGCCAGTTTTGTGGGCTATACCAACGATACCGTGGAAGCCGGCCCTGGCAGGATGTCGGTGGTACTGCTGCTATCCGCAGGCGCAGAGCTCGGACAGGTTGAAATCAGGGAGCGGCAGTCCGGCAGCTTCATTTCAACCCTGAAACCGGTAAAAACCGAAGTAATTACGACCGCCGGATTGCAGAAACTGGCCTGCTGCAACCTCTCCGAGAGTTTCGAGAACAGTGCCACCGTGGATGTCGGCTATGCCGATGCGGTTACCGGGGCGCGTCAGATACAGATGCTGGGTCTGGCCGGGGTTTACAGCCAGCTGATGGTGGAGAACATCCCCTTTACCCGCGGACTCGGTTCGGCTTTCGGACTGACCTATATCCCGGGAACCTGGATGGAATCCATTCAGATTTCAAAGGGCACCTCTTCGGTGGTCAACGGCTATGAATCCACCACCGGTCAGATCAATACCGAGTTCAGAAAACCCTGGAATACCGATAAGTTCTTTCTGAACCTGTATGGCAGCAACGAGGGCAGACTGGAAACCAATATCCATGCCTCGAAAGTCCTGTCGGAGGATAAACTCAGTACCCTGTTGCTGGCCCACGCCTCAGCCAACGTTGGCCGGAACGACATGAACAAGGATGGCTTCCTCGATCAGCCGCTTACCCGGCAGTTCAACGTTTCAAACCGCTGGAGTTACGAGAAGCACGGGGTAACGGAATCCAAGTTCGGGTTCAATATTCTCTTCGACGACCGCGAAGGTGGACAACTACATAACCTGACAGCCACGGAAGCGGTGGATCAGGGCAAGTATGTGGTCACCTCCTCAACCCGCAGGATTCAGGTTTACGACAAAACAGGCTTCGTGTTCAGAAACATGGAGAATACCAGCCTTGGTCTGATTTTCAGTGGCTTGTATTACGACATGGAATCAGTTTTCGGACGGCAGGAATACCAGGCCCGGCAGCTCGGATTTTACGGGAACGCCATCTTCCAGTCGCAGATCGGGAATCCCTCGCATACCTACAATGCCGGAATCAGCCTGATGTACGACAATTTCGACGAAAGCTACCGCGACAGCATTTCCGACAGGATTGAATCGGTGCCCGGGGTTTTTGCCCAATACACCTTTTCGCCCGGTGAAACGCTGAGCATCATCGCCGGTGCCCGTCTCGACCACCACAGCAGGTACGGAACGCTGTTTACCCCGCGTTTTCACTTCAGGGCCAATGTTGCGAAGCATACCGTTCTGCGCGGTTCGGCCGGCAAGGGTTTCCGGAGTGCTTCGGTACTTGCCGAAAACACCGGTATGCTGGTGAGCGCGCGTCAGCTTGTGATTCAGGGCGATTTCAGGATGGAGGAAGCCTGGAACTATGGTCTCAACATCACCCATACTATTGCCCTTTCGGAGAAACGTGAAGCAGTGTTCTCGGCCGATTTTTACCGGACCGATTTTATCAATCAGATCATTGTTGACCTCGATCAGGCCTGGAACCGCATCATCATCAGCAACCTCGACGGGAAGTCGTATTCCAACAGTTTTCAGGTGAATGCCGATGCTGCCATTACTGAACACTTCAGCATCACAGCCGCATACCGCCTGAACGATGTAAGGGTTACCACAGCCGGGATGCTGCAGGAACGGGCGCTGGTAAGCCGACACAAGGGCCTGCTGGCCGTTTCGTACGCCTCGCGCTTCGAAAAATGGAAAGCAGACCTCACTACCCAGTATCATGGCAGATCCAGGCTCCCGGCAGGAGTTCCGCATCTGCAGCATGCCGGTTTCGGTGAGTACTCCCCCGATTTTGTAACCATGCATTTTCAGCTTACCCGGAAGTTTAAAAAATGGGACGCCTATGCCGGGGTCGAAAACCTGACCAATTACATGCAGCACCATCCTGTGCTCGGCGCTGACAACCCGTTTGAAGAGGGCTTTGATGCCGGCATCATCTGGGGGCCGATCACCGGCAGGATGTTTTATGCGGGAATACGGTATACTGTGGGAAGGTAGAAAAAGCTCAAAGCCTGCCTGACTGCCGTCAGAGCAGGCAGGCTCAAAGTTCAAAGTTAAAAATA
>CALMDN010000516.1 GCA_937864935.1 uncultured Bacteroidales bacterium | reverse complement strand
GTTCCGTAACTTCCACCCGAGCCACCCGGGATGGTTTCACGCCGCCATCCGGAGATGCGGATGCGTTTATCACTTAACTCCACCAGATCAAGGTACATATCATAGCCATCCACCACAATATCCTGACCAGGGAGGGCAAAGAACAAAGTGATGTAGTTGTTGTTGCCGGAGTTAAAGTTGTAGGGAACCCAGGCAGCAGTATCTGTCCGGCTGATGCCGTTTTTGGTATACCGGTGTATCATGTAACCAGCTCCGTAACCCGGAACAGTCTGATTGGGTTTCTGAAACTCAATGGTACCGTAATTATTGAAGGTTGAATCGGTCTGAATGGAACTGATGCCTCCGCTGAAAAGATCCGTTTTGGTAACCAGGGTATCAACATTCCAGGTACCTTCAGTAAATATACGGATGGTCTTTTCTGTTTCCGTTTCTGTGAGCTCTTCAACGGCTTCGCAGGAAGAAACCACAGTTACGATTGTCAGGATGGTTATTGAAGCAAGCAATCGGATGAGATACTTTTTCATAAAAATCAGTTTTTCTTCACAAATTTCTTTGGATTACTTGTTCAAAACAATACTTATCAATACTCATTTTTAAAGAATAGATAAGGAATGAGATTGTCTGACGAGAAGCATCACAATATGTTTAGGTTCGAACAGGAACCGTTTGGTAAACATTCTGATTATCAGAAATTTGTCAAAATGTATTTACCTGTCAGTCACACCTGGGTATGTTCCTGCAAAATAACATGCCATGGCTTATCTTACAACCTCATTCCTTTTGTTAGATTATTGTTCTGAGATTACCAATCTGTTGTTGGCTATTGGTATTCCGTTAACCCTGAGGGCACAAATGTAAATACCGGGTCGCAGATTGGCTGTATTCAGCTGATATTGATGATTGCCGGCAATTTTCATACCTTCGTGAATGATGGCAATGTTCCTTCCACTAACATCAGTTATTGAAATACTAACATCTCCCTGTTCGGCTATTGAATAATTGAAAATGGTTTTTTCAACAGCAGGATTGGGGTAATTTGTGATGTTGAAATTTCTTGATCCGGCTGGTTTAAGATCGGTTGAAACAACCATGGAGGCAAGGCCTCTGAATATTGAGCCTCCGTTAGCGGGATTTTTTCCAGGGTTCTGAACCACTGCAAAGATGTAACCATCCCGTGCTGCAGCTGAAATAACTTCACCCTGCGGAAGCCCCCCTGTATTCATAGGATTCCATTGCTGTATATCAGTTGAAAAGTAGTTTGTTGTTCCGAAAGCAAGAAATGTTTCGTTTGAGTCGTCATAAACCAGTTTGTTGATTCTTACTCCCTGCAACAGTGGCATCCACCCTTGCGTGAGATCAAAGGAAACATAGATACCATTGTCTGTTGCTATTATTACAAATGATTCAAGTGGCCAGATATCATTCACCTTCAATGCTTCACCTGACAATCCGGTATTTGCTGCTGTCCATGCATTCTGACCCGGGTAGGCGATGTAAAACCCGTTGTTGGTTCCGATAACCGTTGAGGTGTTGCCACCCGGTGTATCGTAATACGCCGCTGTGTTGATTACAAGGGCATCACCCGAAAGCCCGTTGTTAAAGGCAGACCATGAATAGTTAAAGACAGGAGAAAGGAAAACTCCTCCGCCATTGGTTCCCAGCATATACTGAACATAATCAGTATAAATACCGAAGTATGTGATGTCATTGTTTTCAAGACCCTCTGAAACCGGGGTATGTAACCCGGTTGATGATGAATAGATATAAGCCCCGTCGAGGGTACCGCTCAATATTGAAATTTCACCATCGATATCACCGAAAACAAAGTTAATGTCTTTATTTCCGATATTGGTGCTGATATCAGTCCACGTACTGCCATAATCGGAGGTGTAAAATATACCATCTCCGCGGGTTCCTGCAAAAACATTGGCAGAGAAGAAAGAATGAACCGTACTCACAGGTGTGCTTATTCCGGGTATAGAAACCGGTTGCCACTGTGCATTAACTGTCAGTGAAATCGTTGATAATAACGCAAAAAAGAGTAATGATTTTTTCATTGTCTTGATTTTTTCAGGTTAAACATAGATTTATAGCAGCCTGTTGCTGCATACTTTTTAGCGTGATTCATAGTTTAATAGCCTGTATTTGAAATATAAACAGACCAGTGATTTATTTAGTTTATTCTCTGAAATGGAATACTCATGCAGAATAAGCATATAACAGATTCTTATATTAATGATAATCAACGATATAGGTTAAACATAGTCTTCAATAGCTTCTATAAAAATACCATTTTGTAGGTATAAAAATACCTACATGTACGTAGATTTTCATGGTTGCCTAAAAAGATAGAAGTTTTATTTTCCTGAAGTAAAGGGTGTATTTCTTCGTAATGATCTCTATCGGAAACGCTCACATTTGCAATCATTGCGAGGGTAGTGGAAGGATCCTCTCAAATGTCTTAAATTCAAAACTCCGACTTTAACTAAATGACATTGGATTTTTATAACGGATTTTCTCATTACTCTGTCTAAGTCAGAACTACCGCTTCAGGAGTGTAGTAGGGAAAAACAACGAATTATGAATGGTGAGAAAAACAGCTTTATCCCAAGGGAAGAGAATGAGGCTATTTTTTTCTTAAACGAAATGTTTAGTTCTCTTTGAAGAATGTTTTCTCCTCGTCTTTGTCGAAAAAGAAGCTGAGGTTTTCATACTTCGCAATGAAAGCACGAAACTCGGCCGAGGTACCAAACACTTCGGTAATGTTATCGGATACACCTTTGAGCCTGATGCGGCCTTCACTGCATA
>CALMDN010000515.1 GCA_937864935.1 uncultured Bacteroidales bacterium | reverse complement strand
GCCTAAAACGGCTGCATTGTCATCGACAACTCTTCTGGCTTGCGTATGATCCGCGTAATACCGCTGGTGGTTCTCGAGGTGAACGGACATGTGCTTACCGGAAGTCAGCCCATCATCGCCAATCCCAACTGCTCTACCATTCAACTGGTGATGGCCATCGCACCGCTGCACAAGAAATTCGGAATCAGGCGCCTGGTAATCTCGACCTACCAGAGTGTGACAGGCACCGGGGTAAAAGCAGTGCAGCAGCTTGATAATGAGCGGAAAGGCATACAGGGTGCCCGGGTTTACCCCCACCCCATCGATCTGAATATCTTTCCCCACGGAGGAAACTTTCTGCCCGGTGGTTACACAACCGAAGAACAGAAACTTGTGGATGAAACCCGAAAGATTATGCAGGCCCCCGATATCAGGATTACCGCAACCGTGGTCAGGGTTCCGGTGATGGGAGGACATTCCGAATCGGTGAACATTGAGTTTGAAAAGCCTTTTGAAACCGAAGAAGTTACCAAACTGATTTCCACCGCTAAAGGTGTTGTTTTACAGGATGATACAGATAAGGCTGTTTACCCCATGCCCATCTACGCCGAAGGACGCGACGAGGTTTTCGTTGGTCGCATCCGCCGTGACGATACCGTTGAAAACGGACTGAATCTGTGGGTGGTTTCTGACAATCTCCGCAAAGGTGCTGCTACCAATGCCGTTCAGATCGCTGCCTTGCTTTTCCGGAACGAGATACTTAAAGCCTGAAACGCAAGTGCAGATCATTACCGATATTTCTACGCCTGTAAGCCTGGTGCATCCTGTGGTTACCATTGGCACTTTTGATGGTGTTCACCTCGGGCATAAAGCCATCCTAAGCGAAGTGACCACCCATGCCAGGGAAAAAAGTGGCAATTCAGTGGTGGTTACCTTTCATCCACACCCCAGAATCGCCCTCGGCCAGCAGGTTTATCTGCTGAGCACACGGAACGAAAAAAGGGACATCTTCAACCAATCGGGCATAGACTGCCTGGTTGAAATTCCGTTTTCTCCCGAATTTGCCCGGCTTGATCCCGAAAAATTCATTGAGCTGCTCTATCGCCTGATCAAACCCGAAATGATCATAATCGGCTATGATCATGGTTTCGGGCACAACCGCAAAGGCACCATCGACCAGTTGTTCCGCATCGGGGAACCCCTGGGCATCCGCATCAGTATCATCAATGAGATGACCTCCGGCAACTCTAAAATCAGCTCGACAGTCATCCGGTGGCTGCTGCAGGAGGGTGATGTGGAAAAAGCCGCTGAACTGCTGGGGTATCCATACCGCATCTCCGGACAGGTCGTCAGAGGAAATCAGATCGGCAAACTGATCGGTTTCCCGACCGCCAACCTTCACCTCGATGATCCGAACAAACTCATTCCTTCCATGGGGGTGTATGTGTCGTGCGTTACCGTGAGGGGAAAAGAATACTCCGGAATGACCAACATCGGCATGCGGCCAACCATCGATGCGCATAAACTGACCATTGAAACCAATATCTTTGATTTCGATGAAGATATTTACTACGAATCAATCAGTGTTTGCCTGCTCAAACGCATCCGCAACGAGAAGAAGTTTGCCACCCTCGATCTGTTGCAGAAACAACTGGCTGAAGATAAATCCCGGATTCTGGAAATCCTGAATGAGAAACATTAAGCACTTTTGTCGCCAGGCTAACGACTTTTTCTGAGAACCACCCCTACATCAACCAGCCCTGGAATACCCATTTTGGGAATGAGGTTCTCAAATTCTATGGCATAGGTTCCCTTTTCAGTGAAAGAGAAATCTTTCCAGAGTACTTCTTCAACATCCCACAAATCACCGGCAACACTGCCTTTGAAATTGTTCTCACTGTCCTTGAGTGCAATATCTTTTTCCATAATACGCTCCTCCCCTGATGGAGTCGTCAATATAACATTAACCGGCAGGTTATCGTACGGATACTGCGTAATGTGCCTGATTGTAAACACAATATCGGCACTGGTTCCCTCCTCTTCAACCGGAATTTCAAAGCTTACCTTATCAAACCTTCCCCAGGTATAGTTGTCGAATTTGTGAAACTCTTTATAGATAACCCCCTTCTGGCAACTGCTTAAAAAGGATGCTGCAAGAATAAGAAACAGTACTTTCTTCATAGGTTGTGGAATTTCGCTGACACAAAAATATAAATTCGCTGGCATGTGTGTATTTTTGCCTCTCAGGAATCTAAACCGGAAAGGCAATTGATGGCAAAAAAGCAGAAGTTCTATGTGGTTTGGCAGGGCAGGCAGACCGGTATTTTCAGTACCTGGGAAGATTGTAAAAAACAGGTTACCGGTTTTGCAACAGCCCGGTACAAAAGCTTTGAAAATGAATCTGAAGCCCGACAAGCCTTTACAGCAGGGCCTCCGCGTTTCAGTACGCAGAGACCGGCAAAAAGCGCTGTTGTGGCCACAGGCAAACCCATCATGGTCAGTATTTCAGTAGATGCAGCCTGTTCAGGAAACCCCGGTATAATGGAGTATCAGGGCGTTGAAACTTCAACAAAGAAAAGACTTTTTCACGGGGGACCCTTCCCCGAAGGGACCAACAACATCGGAGAATTTCTGGCAATTGTGCATGGTTTAAGCTATCTGAAAAGAAACAACCAGAGCATACCGTTGTATACCGATTCCAAAACTGCCATTGCCTGGGTCAGAAACAAGAAGGCCAATACGAAAATCAAACCCACAGCGGAAAACGCAGCTTTGCTGGAACTGGTTACCAGGGCTGAAAACTGGCTCCACAACAACTCCTGGAACAACCCCATCCTGAAATGGGAAACTACTGTCTGGGGGGAAATCCCGGCAGATTTCGGCCGAAAATAGAACAGGTTATTCCTGCCGGAAACAAGCCTTGCACAGCAACGTATGGTTTGCTGTTGATGTGAAATGACTTCTTTTACGAATGTTGTCGTAATTCTATCCTGCTTTTAACTTAAAACACAATACAACTGTACTTTATTTGTATGTTTCGTGTTTAAATCTTCCCTCCCCCGAAGTACCTGAGTTCTTGCTTTTGAGACAATGTTTTTCCGGACAGGCTTGATTTTCAGTAATTTAATTTGGTAAATTTAACTGCCTTTGCAAACCCTCTATGGCTTCATAGCAAGAATTGTTATACATGCCTGACAACTTATGATTCATCTTAAACACGAACGTTTGCATTTTGCCAGGTACACCGGTACGCAGTAAGCCTTCCGATCAATCATGTCTCCTTTACCCTTTATGGCTTAGTTTTCGTCTTCATGTTAAGGTGCGGCAATCAAAACGATGCTTGTTGGTAAGAATAAAAACCTGAAAGAAGGATATATCAATACAATTATAAATCAGGAAGCTAAGGAGACTTCTTCTTCTTGCTTACGGTCAACACAGAATTTTTCAAAATCTCTTACCGGCCGGAAAAATGGAGAAGCGCTTAAAGAATTGACGAGGTATAACACCCTTAATAGGTAATGCTATAACCGTGGATTCATGAAAAACGATGAGAGCAGGGGATGATGGGAGTAGCGGTATCTGTTTACAATTC
>CALMDN010000514.1 GCA_937864935.1 uncultured Bacteroidales bacterium | reverse complement strand
AGAAGGGGCGTTAAATGTTTTCTGATGTATTTGTTGAGGATGTGGGCGGCGAACTCCCTTTCCTTGTCATAACTCATTTTCTGCAATCAGGTTGTCGGTAATGTTGGTCCACGATTCTCCTTCGTTGGAGGAGAAGAAGATACTGTCTCTGAGGCCGAGGGCAAAATGGCGCGATTCGAGATAAAGGTGTGATCCCTTGCGTGCAACCTCCAGAATCCCCAACCCGGCGATGGATGGTTTCGGCCAGACATTCCAGGTAGCACCGGCATTGCTGCTCACATAGGCCCCTCCTCCCTGTGCAGTGTAATAGAGATTATCACCCATTCGCCAAACAAGTTCAGCATTGAGGTCGCCACCGGCAATGCCATTGTTTGACTGTAGCCAGTTTACGCCATTGTCGTCTGAAACAAAGAGGCCTCCACCGATGGTTGCAGCAAAGAGACGTGAATTCAGGCTTTCCATGCGAATGATATTGAGGTTACCCAACCCATTGCTGGCCTGGCTCCATGTTGATCCCCCGTCGGTTGAACGGTAAACCCCGAGGGTTGAGGTGCAGGCAAACAGAATGTCCTGATGGTTGATAAAGCCCCTGACCCAGGTTGTTGCAGGAGCACCGCTTGCCTCATTCCAAGTGTTACCGTTGTCAGAGGTGTAATAAATGCAACTCATGGAAGACTCTAGTCCGGAAAAATATTTCCCGTTGAATCCATAGCCACAATAAGGCAGATTCCCTGAAACCGGCGTCTGTATTTCGGTCCAGCTGGCTCCGTTATCGCTGCTACGGTACATTTTGGCTCCGGCCAGTGTCCCTGAAAAAAGATGAGTGGTGGAACTGCCCAGCAAGGTCGCTCCAAGTGACAAATTGGTTAGGCCATTGTTTACCGGCCCCCATTGCGGAAAAACCTTGAAACAAGATAACAGCAATGCAAAAATCAGTACAGACTTCCTCATAATACAGATGATTTAATGACTACTTCCTTATTAGAACCAACACCCTGAGGTACGTAGCTCAGGCTATTCAATGATGTGACTAAAAACAAACAAGTTAAAGAGAAATTTGTTCCGGAAAGGCTGTCAGACATGGGTTGTGATGGCTTTTAACGGAAAAAAGGGCTGAAAGCAGGGATGAACAGGATCCTCATTTTTTCGGAAAGCAAGGGGATCTGTTCCATCAGAAGGGAAGACAGAACAGCGAAATTTCGCGTGTAGTTTAGCTCAAAAAAAGGAGCCTGTCTCTCTGAAACAATATTCCGACATAAGGCAATGCACCGGATTACCCCGTGCTGACCGCCCTGAACTCTTCAATTTCCTCGAAAGTAAACAGATAATTGCGCCTTATCTTCATTTTAAGGAGCACACCGGACATGTTCTGGAAAATAACTTCGATTTCAGAAAAATCTTCCTTGTTGATTAGTTGATCATATACATCGGCCGAAAGCCGGAGAGCCAGTTCCTTTTGTTCCTTGTCAGTGCCGGGCAGGTGTTTGGCATTCAGGAGGGTAACGATTACCTTGTGCCGGATGATGGTGTCGAAACGTATCCAGCCGGGGCTGGTCTGGAACAATTCAGGTTCAAGCTGTGCCTTGTAACGCTCAGTTACCGATTTCATCTCAGGAGTGAAATTAATCACTTTGATATCCGATTCCGGCATGCTGCACGACTGTATCAGCAGCATTGTAATGACAAAAAACAATAAGGTTTGTTTCATGAACTTATCTTGAATAATCGCCTAAATCAACAGTCAACTGTTGCTTTCTGTTCAGTCTGAAATGCAAAGAAGACCTATTCCTCTCATTCAGCCTGAAATCAGTGAATGTCTCAGAATTATTACACTCAAACAGTGATAGCTCACCTGTTTCATATTGGTTATGACAGAGAGGTTCATGATGGTCTGTACTGTTTCGATTAACTTTGCAGAAAAAAAACAATATGAGCCTTCCGGAAAACGATCCTGTACTAACCCGACCGATTCTCGAGTTTATCACTGTCAGCAACGAATTCTGCCAGTTTACGGCAAAAGTTGAATCCTACTCCAAAGAGGACATTGTGGACTATTACCGGCGCATCCTTCCACTGCTTTATCTTAAAGGATCGCTGATTCAGACGGTTGAACCTTCCGATCCCGATTCAGCTGAACTTTTCTACACCGAGGAGGAATGGGAATTGCTCTTCAATACCCTGCGCAACAAATTCTACCCAGATGATCATTTCTGGGTCAGCAGCAGCCTGACCGATGAAGACGCGGAAATTGAGAAAGCAAGCCTGGCTGAGTGCCTGGCCGATGTATATCAGGATATGAAAGACTTTCTGATTCTTTACCAGAAGAATTTTTATACTGCCAAAGAAAATGCCATTCACCAGGTTTGCCTTCACTTTAACGACCACTGGGGCCCGGCTGCTCTCAAAGCCATGCTCACCTTGCACAACCTTTCCATGAAATCATAACCAGACAATATTCCGATCCCGAAACTGAACACACGTTCAAAAAGATTTTATTTAGAATGGCCATGTTAATGCAATATTAAAAATTGCTTTAATTTTACCGCAATTTATATCGATTCTAAATAAGCAGACTTTGATACTATCTGACCTGTCACCGGGAGAAAAGGGAATAATCACGAAAGTAAAGGGTCGTGGAGCTTTCAGGAAAAGAATTCTGGAAATGGGATTTATTGCCGGCAAGGAGGTCAGCGTACTGCAGCGTGCTCCCCTGCTTGATCCGGTAGAGTATACCATTATGGGTTACAATGTTTCACTTCGGAACAGTGAAGCCTCTCTGATTGAAATCGTTTCTGAATCAGAAGTCCGCTCACAACCTGAAACCAACGGCAACTTATCCTTCAACGGTTCATTGCTTGGATATACTGCCCGTCAGAAAGGCAAGGTGATCAATGTAGCCCTTGTCGGCAATCCCAACTCGGGCAAAACCACCATATTCAATCATGCCTCAGGATCGCGCGAGCATGTGGGAAATTATTCCGGCGTTACAGTGGATGCCAAGGAGGCCAGGTTCAGAAAAGGAGATTACACTTTTATCGTAACCGATCTTCCGGGCACCTATTCTATTTCAGCTTACAGTCCTGAGGAATTGTATGTCAGAGACTTTATTACGGAGGCCATGCCCGATGTGGTGGTCAACATCATCGACAGTTCAAATCTTGAGCGGAATCTCTACCTCACAACTCAGCTTATTGATTTGGATATCAAACTGGTAGGTGTTTTGAACATGTACGATGAATTTACAGCCAGCGGCAACACCCTCAACCACGAGCAGCTGGGTCATCTGCTTGGATTTCCTTTTGTCACAGCGGTCGGATCTAAAGGCCGGGGGGTGGATGACATGCTCCAAAAGATTATCGATGTTTATGAAGACCGTGAGACCTCTCTCCGCCATATCCACATCAACTATGGTGGAGTAATCGAACAGGGCATCTCGCGGATACAGCAACTGCTGAGAAAGCCCGAAAACCGCAGTCTGATCGACAGGATATCTTCCCGCTTTATGGCCATTAAGCTGATCGAGAAAGACCGGGCAGCTGAAGTTTTCTCAGAGCAGTTTACGAATGCCGCTGAGATCAACAAGGCAGTGGATGCCGAGATCTCACGCATTGAAACGAATATGAATCAGG
>CALMDN010000513.1 GCA_937864935.1 uncultured Bacteroidales bacterium | reverse complement strand
ATTGATGGTTGTCGGGCTTGATATGTGGGAAGAAAAATTCAGAACGATTTCTGAGTTGGATGAATTTAAAGTAACCGAAGAAAGATTAGCAAAAAGATTAGGTGTTAAAGAATTCAGATTGCCGCCTGATTTCAGAGACCCAGGTCCAGGCGTTACAAATCCGTCACTGAAAATTCCATTCGTAAGATTTCCACGATGGCATTATTGCACAAGATGCGGGCACATGGTGAAAGTTTCAATTTACGATTCACAGAAACCAACTTGCTCAGGAATTTCTTTTAGCTCAGGAAGGTCTTGTAACGAAATTTCAGAAAAGAAAAGACAGCGATTGATTCCGGTTCGTTTCATTGCTATCTGTCCTCACGGACACATTGAGGATTTTCCTTTCATACAATGGGTGCATGACGGAGCATATCCAGAAGGTCAACATGATTTGAGATTGAGAGCAGGAAGAAGTTCGGGTGCTTTGTCGGGTATCGAAATTACTTGCAGTTGTGGAGCACACAAAACAATGGCTAGTGCTTTCAATGAACAATCGCTTACAAAAATTGGAGTTACCTGTTCCGGTGGCAGACCGTGGGTAGGACTAGAAGCAGAACGAGGCAACACAATTCATTGCGGACAACATTTAATCGTTGTTCAAAAAGGTGCATCAAATGTTTACTTCTCACAGGTTCGCAGTTCAATCTATTTGCCTCAATGGGAAAATTCTGTTGACAGACATTTGGTTGAAGTATTGGAAAAGAATTGGCGATGGCTGACTTCAGGAATGGTTGATGGCAAGTTTGACAGAATGAGATTTGAATTAGTTGCAGAACAAAAATTCAATCCTGATAAAAGAGATTTCTATACTGAAAAATTATTAGATGCTGCCACTAAAAGAATTTCAGGTGCTGAAAGTTCAGCTACTGATGACTCAGAGGAGAAATATCGTAAGATGGAATATGATGCAATACTAGGTGAAGCAGGAGGAGAAAACCAGGATTTCTTTGTAACAAAGAATCAAGCGAACACTTATGATGATTCAGAAAAAAACGGTGCAATCAGTAACGGTTTTACAAGCATTGGTTTGCTGCACAAGTTGAGAGAGACAAGAGCATTTGTAGGGTTTTCAAGATGGCTTCCAGATGATGGAAAAACATTGACTGAAAAAAAGAACTTCATAAAACTTGGACAGCGTATTGAATGGCTTCCGGCAGTAGTTGTGAGAGGCGAAGGTGTTTTCTTTGAATTCAATGAGAAGCGTTTGAAAAAGTGGGCTGCAAAAGATGAAGTGATTAAGAGAGCAAAATTATTATCAGACAACTACAACCGTCCGCGGGAATTGAAAGGACAAAAAAGAAGGGAAATAAAACCTGAATTTGTTTTGATTCACACATTTGCTCATTTGGTAATAAATCAGTTCAGTTACGAATGTGGTTACGGAAGTTCTGCTTTGAGAGAAAGAATTTATTGCAATCTTGAATTTCCAAATGAAACAATGAACGGAGTTTTAATTTACACTGCATCAGGTGATTCAGAAGGTTCGTTAGGAGGTCTTGTAAGACAAGGCAAACCAGGTAATCTAGAAACAATAGTTTACAATGCAATAGAAAATGCACGGTGGTGCTCAAGCGACCCAATCTGCATTGATAGTCACGGACAAGGACCGAACTCTTGTAGTCTTGCAGCTTGCCATAATTGTGCTTTACTACCTGAAACTTCATGCGAAGAAGGGAATATGTTATTAGACAGAGCCATGTTAATTGGTGTTCTCGAGAATCCAGAATCAGGATATTTTAACTTTTGATAATAAGAAAAAAAAATGTGAATGGTGCGAATGAATTTAGCTTATCCCTGCTATAATAGGGATCATTTGCTGTACTTTTCACCCCCCTCACCCACCCCTCTTCCCCAACACCATCGCGATAAAAACCCCGAGGCTCAGCACCAGAAACCCAATGTTCACCACCCGCGCAAAGGGCGGCGCGCCGGCCGGCCAGAGCTGGCCTGTCAGCACAACAATGTTCAGGACAATCAGTACAATCAACAGCAGTCTGGGCGGCTTTTTCATGGGTGCAGGGTTTTTGCCGGATCAGCAGCCTGTGGCTCCGTGGGGCATGGGCCGCCGGCTCCGGATTTGTTGTGCTCAAATTTAAAAAAATAATCTTCCGGGCAAGGGGCCCTGCACCGGCAGTAATTGGTGATTTAGCAAAAAAAAAGACCCCCGCTGCTGCAGGAGCCTTTTTCAATGCCCTGAGTTTAAACGATTGTATGCTCCGGGTTTATTCCACCTTCATCAAACTGCCGCTCACGCTTTTCCCGTTCAGGGTGATGCGGAAGGTGTAGAATCCGGCTTTTACCGGGTTACCCCGCTGGTCGCAGCCGTTCCAGAGGATTTCAATATCGCCCGCCTGGGTGATTTCGCGGCCCAGGGTGCAGATCAGGCGACCGGTGACATCGAAAATCTGTACTTCGGCAAAACCGGGGGTGGTGCCGGGCGCAAGGGTGAAGCGCAGGGTGGTGCTGCCGGTAAACGGGTTGGGATAAGCCACAGGGTGGAGGGTTTCAAGGCCTGCCGCGCCCTTTTCCTCAACGCCGGTTGTACCACCGCCATTGCCGGTAAAATGGGTGAACGGACTGCTAACATTGTAACACATGCTGATGTCAACAATCTCATCCTTAATCTCTTCGGCTTCGGGCGATCCCTCCGGCCAGGTAAAATAAAGGGTGTAGAGGTAATCGATCTTACGCTTGGCCCACAGCTTGGTCAGAAACATGTTGGTGGTGACCAGGGTATCGGTGAGGCTCATGGTGTAGGTGTAGGTCTTCGTGATTCCGAAGGCATTGCCGCTCAGGGTAACCTCCACAGAATCCGCGGTGTCGTAGCGCCCGCTCACGATCAGCTGCTGTCCGAGGTACAGATTGGGCAAGGGCGAGGGGTATGCCTGCGAAACCAGGGGCGGATCAAACGTCATGGTGATGTTCAGCAGTACCGGGTTTCGTATCTTCATATAGAATTCGGTGATCATCTGCTCCAGTTCACTGTTCATCAGAAACTCACACAAGCCGCTGTTCTGGCTGGCAATCTGCGAAAGCAGGGCCTGGTTCACATAATCGCCTATCCCGAAGGTATTGATAATAAGTCCGTTTACCTCATAATACGTCATCTGGTTCTGAATGTAATCCAGAATTTCCTGGGTTCCGGTCAATCCGGCAGTTGCCTCCCCATCGGTGAAAAAGATGATGATGTTGGCCTGGGTGGTGTCGTTGCCGGCAAAGTCCTGAATGGCCGTATGAAAGGCCCCGCTGATGTCGGTCATTCCCCTGGCATACAGGGTGCTGATATAATTGAGGGCGCCCAGCTTTGATTCTACATTCCAGGCCACATGATCGGGCATAAAGCTGCTCATCTGATCGTCAAAACTCACGATGTTGAAATAGTCGCCATCGTTGAGGTTTTCCACTATGTAAGCAGCGGCATCTTTGGCCTGTTCCATTTTGTTACCGCTCATCGATCCCGACCTGTCGATGATCAGGGTAAAGACCTTTTCGATCACTTCGGTTGAATCGCCCGGGTCGGGTTCCACGATAAAGGTGAAAAAACCGTTGCCGAAATCATCGCAGCCGTTCAGGGTATCGGGCAGGTAAGTGCTGTAGCTGAAAAGGCCGAGTTCATCAGCATTGAGCAGGTATTCGGCATGAAAATCAAGGTTGGGCATCACCTCGTACTGCTCCAGAAGGATCTCGGCATGGTTGCCCGTGTTGATCACCGTGGCGCCGGGATGGGAGGTCAGTTCTATGGATTCAATGGTGCGCTGTGATTCCAGCACCAGGTGAAACACCTGCTGGTAAAGCGCAATGTTCTGTATCGCAGTGTAGTTGCCGGGATAATCAAATTCAACCAGGCTGAAGTTATAAGGCAGGAGTTCAACATAGGTAAGTTCTATCACGATGGCTGAATCGGCTGCCACCACATCGGGGATGCTGAAAACCAGGGGTGAGTCGCCCAGGTAGGCCATCAGCTCAGGATTCGGATCACCGCCGCCCGGCAGGGATGTATCCTGGGGCGATGGGGCAAAAATTGCGGTGTACCAGGTATTGTTGATCATCCAGCGAAGACTGGTTGCACTGGCCTCCTCATGCAGCGGAAAAGCATACTTGATTTCTGTACCCGCACCGGTAAGGTTTCTGAAAACCTGGGTTGTCACGATTTCGGCTACCTGATCGTACACGGTAACAGACTGGTTGGTGGATTCCAGCCTGAGGTAAATACCGGTATTGGCATTCACCACAGCAACGCCATTGGCTAAGGCAAAGGTGGCTGTAAAGCATAAAAGCATGGTAAACAATAAAATCTTTTTCATAGACCTGGTTTTTAATGATTTTTAAATAAAAGCAGCAGATGAAGGGATAATAAGGCGGAGAAAATACAATACTTCGTGGCTGAAGAAAAGGTCAGCGGTTATAAATGTCATCGTTTAATATATTTAAGACAATTAACATCGGTTTTACCCCTATTGGAATGTTAAATTTAATATTCAGCCTTCCGGTTTCCCTGATATTGAGTCAGGTTCCCCGGCGTACAAAAAAAGACCCCCGCTTTCGCGGAGGTCCCTTGCAATGAATCAGGAAAAGGCACGTTAACGGCTGTTGCCTTTTTTCTCACCACCTGACCTGGCGTTGCTGCTTTTGCTGCTTCCCTGGCTGGCGCTGCGGCCCTGAGGCTGAGAATG
>CALMDN010000512.1 GCA_937864935.1 uncultured Bacteroidales bacterium | reverse complement strand
GCATGTACACCCGCGAACTCGCGCCATTTACCCCTATTTATATGGCCGGGTTTGTGCAGGACAAATTTGCCTTTGATGCCCTTATTTTCAACATCGGTGTGCGTGTTGACCGTTTCGACGCCAACCAGAAGGTGCTTACCGATCCTTATACCCTCTATCCTGCCAAAACCGTTGCTGAAGTCAATGACCTGGGTTCTCATCCGCAGAACATGGGCAGCGATTACGTGGTGTATGTTGACAACCTCCGCACCCCGACCGCCATCACCGGTTACCGTGACGGAAACAACTGGTACGATGCCGACGGACTGGTGGTTACCGACCCAAGCATCTCCCTGGATGCCGGCAATGGTGTAACCCCTTACCTGCAGGACCGGAACAACATCAGCGTTTCTTCAGAAGCATTCAGCGATTATGAGCCGCAGATCTCGGTAATGCCACGTATCTCCTTCTCCTTCCCGATCTCTGAGGAGGCCCTCTTCTTTGCCCATTACGATGTGCTTACACAAAGGCCGACCTACGCCCTGCGTATGAGCCCGCTGGACTATTACCTCATTCCCTTTACCGGAAGTCCTGACATCAGCAACCCCAACCTGAAGCCTGAGAAAACCATCGACTATGAACTCGGTTTCCAGCAGCGTCTGAGCCAAAGCTCTTCCCTCACCTTGTCGGCCTACTACCGCGAGATCAGGGATCAGATTCAGGCATATCGCTACACAGCTGCTTATCCGAAGACCTATTATTCATACAACAACATTGACTTCTCTACTGTCAAGGGTTTAACCGTTACCTACGACCTGCGCCGTACCAGCAATGCCAGGGTAAGGGCCAGCTACACCCTGCAGTTTGCCAATGGTACCGGATCAGACCCGGAATTTGCCAAGGGACTGATCCAGACCGGACAGCCCAACCTGCGTACCCTGTTCCCGCTGAGTTTCGACCGTCGTCATGCCCTCAACCTGATGCTCGATTACCGTTTTGCTGAAGGCAAGGAATACAACGGCCCGGTGATCCGCCGCAAGAAAACCGACGCCGCCGGTGCTGAAGTAATCAAATCAACCCAGCTCTTCAAAAATACCGGGGTCAACTTCACCATCTTCGGTGGTTCAGGCACGCCTTACACACGTTCAAGCAAAATCGTTGCACTTGGTCAATCGGGCATCATCGAAGGATCAGTCAATGGCTCGCGGCTGCCCTGGCAGTTCAGGATCGACGGTCGTATCGACAAAGACATCAACATCCAGTGGAGTGAAAAGCGGTCCTCCTACATCAATATCTATGTTCAGGTGCTCAACATTCTGGATGCAAAGAACATCCTCAACGTTTACAGTGCTACCGGTAACCCCGACGACGACGGATACCTTGCTGCTGCTGAGTATCAAAGCCTGATCAACACACAACTTGATCCGCAGGCCTACCGCGATCTATATAGTCTTCGCATCAACAGCCCCGGAAATTACAGTTCACCACGACAGATCAGGCTGGGTATCAGTCTGAACTTCTGATCCTGAATTTAGAAAAGGCACCTATAAAACTGCAACGAATTAAAGAAAATCAAGTAACCATGAAAAATATACTCCGCATACCCTTTGTTGTTTTGCTCGGTATACTACTGTCCCTGCCCGGCTATGCCGATTATTACAAGGGAGCAACCAACAAATCAGAAAACATCGTCAAAGCAACTGCCGCCGGCTGTCTGCCCGGTGCCGGCTTCAAATACCTCGAGGTTAACAATGTACGAGTCAGAATTAATACCGGGGGTGACATGTGGTGGGACTTTGAAGTGGCCCAGTATGAAATTCCGAAGGGATCGCGCAAAACCTCCATGTTCTCCGCAGCCCTGTGGATCGGGGGTATCGATGTCAACGACCAGTTGAAATTAGCAGCTCTTCGTTACAGACAAGCTCAAGGTGCTACGGTCGGAGCTGGAAATGACTTCTGGCCTGGCCCTCTTACTGTTGATGGTACCGCGGCAATTTCAGAAGCAACCTGTGCTGCCTATGACAAGCTTTTCCCGATTACAAGAACTGAAGTTGATGAGTACATTGCCTGGTGGGAAAATCCTTCAGCATACCCGGGGTACCAAATACCTTCAACCATATTAAACTGGCCTGCACACGGGGATGTAACCCAGAAACAGAGTTATTACCTGGCCCCTTTTTACGACAGGGCAGGTGACGGCAATTATGATCCTTATGATGGCGACTACCCCTATTACGACATTGCCAATGAATTGTGCCATTCGGATACACCTACTCTGGAAGACGAAAATGGCATCGTTAACGGCGGATTGCTTTCTGACCAGGTGATCAAGGGTGATGAGACTTTGTGGTGGGTGTTCAATGATAAAGGGAACATCCACACCGAAACCCAGGGAACGCCGATCGGACTTGAAATCAGGGCACAGGCATTCGGATTTTCGACCAACGATGAGATCAACAACATGACTTTTTACAGTTATGAAATCATCAACCGTTCTACTTATCGTCTGACAGGAACCTACTTCAGCCAGTGGGTGGATACCGATCTCGGATTTTCAAATGATGATTATATTGGTTGTGATGTTGACCGCGGACTCGGTTATTCCTACAATGGAAAGCCCAAAGACGGTGACGGACAGTTCTGGGCCTATGGCGACAATCCTCCGGCCATTGGTGTTGACTTCTTCCAGGGCCCCTATATGGATCCTGACGGGTACGACAACCCATCCTTCAAGGGCGATGGCATTCTCGGGCCCTCTTTCGACGGCGATTGCAGCATTGTCGGCCTGAGCGGATCGATGTACACCATGACCTACGGAACCGAGGACAACCAGAAAACCGGATCCTTCCTCGTAAAATCAGAAGCCATCAATGGCGTGAACTTCGGTAACGGTATAGCCGACGACGAACGTTTCGGTATGCGCCGTTTTGTTTACCACAACAATTCCAATTCAGGTGTTCCCAATTATATGACCGATCCACAACTTGCCCCGGAATATTATAATTTCCTAAAGGGTATCTGGAAAGACAACACCAAGATGATGTACGGAGGCAATGC
The DNA here is from genome assembly GCA_937864935.1 of uncultured Bacteroidales bacterium. Taxonomy (GTDB): domain Bacteria; phylum Bacteroidota; class Bacteroidia; order Bacteroidales; family Lentimicrobiaceae; genus Lentimicrobium. The sequence continues at coordinate 195 of CALMDN010000512.1, read as the reverse complement.
TCACACATCAGCAGGTGCTTATGGGCCGGAATGTGACTTTATGTTCCCCGGTGATACCGATGTCTGTGACTGGGGAACCGGAGGAATTCCACCAAATGGTGATAAATACTGGACTGAAGAAGTTGCATTAAATAAACCTGAGGATCGTCGTTTTATGCAGTCTGCCGGACCGTTTATCCTCGAACCGGGCGCAGT
>CALMDN010000511.1 GCA_937864935.1 uncultured Bacteroidales bacterium | reverse complement strand
ATGCCGGGCGGTAGCAGCCAGAATTACCTTGTTTACGATGGTGCGGGCTTCTTTGGGATGTTCTTCAAGATAGTAGGTAAGCAGTTCAGATACCAGGGTATCCACCGCTCCCATTACTTCGTTGTTGCCAAGCTTGGTCTTGGTCTGTCCTTCGAACTGCGGCTCCTGAACCTTCACAGAAATAATGGCAGTGAGCCCTTCACGGAAGTCATCGCCATTGATATCAAACTTGAGTTTCGAAAGCATCCCCGACTTATCGGCGTAACTCTTGAGTGTACGGGTAAGACCCCTGCGGAAGCCTGCCAGGTGGGTACCCCCTTCGTGGGTGTTGATGTTGTTCACATAGGAGTGAATGTTCTCACTGAAAGAGGTGTTGTACTGCATGGCGATTTCCACGGGGATATCGTTTTTCTCGCCCTCGATATAGATGGGTTCCGGCATCAGTTTCTCACGGGTTCCATCAAGGTATTCAATAAAATCGCGGAGACCGTTATCAGAATAATAGGATGCCGAAACAAAGGCTCCTGTTTCATCGGTTTCCCGTTCATCGGTGATCGACAGTCTGATACGCTTGTTGAGGTAAGCAAGTTCACGAAGGCGCGAAGCCAGTATTTCAAAGTCATAAACCTCAACCGTAAAGATTGAGTTGTCGGGCTTGAAGTGAACGGTGGTTCCGGTCTTATCCGATTCACCAACCACTTTTACAGGATACAGCGGTTTCCCGATGGAGTATTCCTGCTGGAAAATTTTCCCTTCACGGAAAACCGTAACCTTCAGATCCGTTGACAAGGCATTGACGCAGGAAACCCCCACTCCATGCAGTCCACCGGAGACCTTGTACGACCCTTTGTCGAATTTACCGCCGGCATGCAGCACGGTCATCACCACTTCAAGGGCTGACCGGTTCTCCTTTTCGTGCATATCGGTAGGAATACCCCTTCCGTTGTCACTTACGGTAATTGAGTTGTCGGTATGTATGGTGACTTCTATGTTGTTGCAGTAACCCGCCAGTGCTTCGTCGATCGAGTTATCTATCACTTCATAAACAAGGTGATGCAATCCGCGGGAACTGATGTCCCCGATATACATGGCAGGGCGTTTGCGCACTGCTTCAAGGCCTTCGAGTACCTGAATGTTTTCTGCTGTGTAGTTACCGTTACCGTTGCCAGTCCTGCTGCCTTTTCCGCCAGCTTCAACAGAATTGTTTAAATCGTTCATATTCAGATTAATAGTCTTTATTAGAAGTATGCAAAGGTAAGCTTTTTTAACATTGGTTTTACATCGGAAGCAAAGCAAAGCCCCGGGAAGTTATGAACAATCTACTCATAAAACACAAACATAGCGGGAGAAGTGCTTTGACTGCAACGGATGCCTTCCAATGGGCGGAATTACAGAATCCAGGCAGAAACAACCGGTTCTGCAATCCCGCAAAGCTGTGAAGTACTCAGAAGGAATAACTGATTCCTCCGAGAACCCTGAACCGGTAAGCCGGGTAATTGTACCACTGGTAATAACGGGTTCCGGCAACATTGCTGAAGTTCAGGAAAGCTGAGAGGAGTTTTGTATAACGATACTCCACCCCCAGGTGGATATCGGCATAGCCTTTCAAGGTTTCGGTAACGAATTCGGAGACCCTTTCCTGCTCTGCAACTGGGATTCGGGCCGACTGCTTTCCATAGGCTGAGAAACCCGCTTTGGCAATGATCTTTTTCTGCAGGTCGTAGCTGGCATCTGCACCGAATTCTGAACCCGGGCGATGCCATGGCTCAGCATCCCCGTTCAATGACCATTTCTCGAGTCCGGCATACGCTTTCACCCTGAGGCGTTCGGCAATGAGGTATTCAGCTTCAGCACGGAATTTCGTCACACTGCCATCGTAATAAACCACGGTAAACCGGTTTAACAACACACCGGATTCATCGTTTACGAAAAAGGGTTCATTTTCAACATTGGCGGTCCTGAATGACGCCGTCAGGTTTACATTCTTCCCTACCCTGGCCCTGGCGCCGGCATAGAAGGCAAAGCGCTCCCGGGTATATTGCAGCGGCAGCACCGACTGTATGAAAGGATTCTCATCACTCAGCGCATCAAATCCACGCCGGGTGATGCCGCCGGTTATGCCTGCCGTAATCATCAGCGCCTCTTCGAGGGCCCTCACCCGGGCTTCCAGAAAAGGAAAGAGATAGGCTTTCGAGACCGAATCGGCATGAATGGAGAGATCGATTCCTAATAGCAATGCATACTGATTGAACTCCGTACTGATGGATGGCCTGAAACTCAGCAGTGCACTCCGCTGACTCATCAGGCTGTCTTTGTAACCGGTAAAAGCCAGGTTTGTTTCAAATGAAAGATTCTGGTAATCTGTCAGGTCGAACAGTTCATAGCGTTTGTCTGCCGCTGCCCGGATTCCGATCTGCGATTCCCGGGTATCAAACTTATCGGAAACATTGCTGAATGACAAACCTACCCTGTGGTTGAGACGGTCGTTATCTGTATAGACTGAAGCAACCGAGGCCGATGCATTGATGCGGTTAAACCGCTGCCTGAGATCATCTTCATTCACAAAGAAACTATAATCAGCAGGTTTAAAACCATAATGATGAACGACATTGCGCCTGTAGCCTGCAGTTGCGGCAATGGTATGGTTTTCGGTAAATTTCTGACCGGAGAGCTCAACCAGGTTGAGGCTGTTGCTGCTTTTGGGATAGTCTTTGATGGTACCGGATGAAGAAAGGTGCTTCATGCGGATGCCGAATGCATAGGTTTTCGAGCGCAGGGAACCGGCATAGAGCTCGGCATAGGGTGTGGTGTAGTTACCAAAGCCCACCCTGGCGTAATTTCTGTAAAGCTTTTTCAGGGGCTCCCCGACCAGTTTGACAGCGGTAATGTCATCCGGATGAAGACTGGTTTTTAGCTGTACCGGCGTCACCGAGTAGCTCATAACCGGCAGTTTGACTTCTGTTTCGTCGGGTGAAGGGCTGAGGTCGATTTTGCTGGCATCGGGCACCACCGGTTCAAAGGCACCAACCACTGTAACCTGTTCGTTGATCCCCTGCCCCCTGAGACTGATGCTGCCGGTGAGCAGCAATAAGACCAGCAGAAAAACCTTTCCTTTAACTATACTTGCCTTGTACTTTTTCATATTCTCCGATATTATCCTGTACTGCCTTTACTTGATGATTATTCCGTCTTCGTCATCGAAATCACGGGTGCCGGTGGGTGTGCCCTGCTCATTCAGCACAATCTGGTTGAGCTTATCTTCGGCAACCCGTTTCAGATCTTCACCTTCATAGTTATCGATAATACTCTGCAGTGTCTGTTTAGCCTGGAAGGTATTGCTGGTTCGCACATACACATCCGCCAGCAAAATGAAAGCCTTGGCCACCCAGTAGTCCGAAGAGGCATAATCACCGGTGAGCCTGAAGATCAGTTTTTCGGCATTTTTATAGTCCTTTTCATCATAACTCATGGCTGCCAGGCCATACAAGGCTTCAGCACCTGTTTCACCCTGCGAAAGCCTGATGGCTTCATTGAAGGAGGATTTGGCGAGGTCGTTGCGTCTGAGTTCTCTGGCTGAGTTCCCGATGATCAGGTGGGTTTCAGCAGCCAGACCAGGCGTTGACTGTTCCTGCTGCTGCAGCCGTTGTCCACTGAGGATGGCCAGTCCGAAGTTGCCCAGATGATACTGGCAACGCATCTGTCCGGCTGTTGCAATGGCAATATTGCTGTTGTTTTCAGCATTCTCTTCCAGCCGCTGGTACATCTGCAGTGCCTGCTGGTAATCTTTCATCCTGAAAAGAATTTCCGACGATTTCAATGCGGCATTCTCCGTGAACCGGGTGCGCGGACGGCCCATAATGTATTCGTAGCTTTTCAGGGCTTCGGTATAATTTCCTTCTTTCGATTCACAATCTGCCTTGTAGTAGTGCGCATTCACGGCGAAGCTGCCATCCGGGAATTTCTGGAGGTAGGAAATGAAACCAGGAAGAGCCTTTACACAATCTCCGTTCATATACCGGTTTTCAACAGCAGTAAATGTGAGTGAATCCTGCTCTGACCGTGAAACATTGGCAAAAGGGATGTCGGCCGTGTATTCCACATAACTGTCAACCTGGTTCATGTCAACGTAGATGTTACGCATCACTGCCAGGGCTTCCCTGGATTCAGGAGTAGCCGGATAATCCTTTACTACTTTTTTCAGTGTTTCAATGGCCTTTTGCTCACGCCCGGTATTGTAGTAAACCAGTCCGGTATTCAGCAGGGCATTTTTAACCAGGCTGCTGCGCGGGTAGTCGGTAATGATTTTCTGGAAGGCGGTGAGTGCTTCTTCGTTTTGCCTGAGGATCACATACGACCGGCCCATTTCAAACCTCGCCTCATCGGCATAGGTGGATTTGGGATAATCGGCCAGCAATTTCTTCAGTGTGGTTACCTTGCCGTTGTAGTTCCCAGCCACTCCTTCGGTAACCGCTTTCTGGTAGAGGGCATAATCTGTATCGGCTCCTTTGGCGAGGGAAGCCTGTTCATAAAGCTGAGCTGCATCCTTGTATTGCTTCATCATAAAATAGCTGTCGGCAAGACGCAGCCGGGCATCGTTCAGCATTTTGATGTTGGTGGGCCTGCTGTCGATGTACC
>CALMDN010000510.1 GCA_937864935.1 uncultured Bacteroidales bacterium | reverse complement strand
TGGAAATCAACATCTTGTAACCGAGAAAGAGAAGATAACATGACACTCCTTACCGCCCTATTCTGGACTCTCCTGTTTATAGTCTTTTATGCTTATGCCGGGTATGGTATTTTGCTATACATACTGGTAAAGATCAAGCGACTGATTTCAGGAAAGAAAAACATTTTCAGCAAGGAGTTTGAACCGGAAGTGACACTTTTTGTTGCTGCTTACAACGAAAAGGATTACGTTGACGCCAAAGTTGCCAATTCCTTACAGCTTGATTATCCGGCAGATAAACTAAAACTGGTTTGGGTCACAGACGGATCCGATGATGGAACTCCGGAAATGCTCAGGAAGTATCCCAGGCTTGAAGTGCACCACCAGCCGGCACGGGCAGGAAAGATCGGAGCCATGAACCGGGGGATGAAGCTGGTCAACACACCCATCGTTATCTTCACCGATGCCAACACCATGCTGAATCCTGAAGCCATCAGGAACATTGTAAGACATTATGAGAACCCGAAAGTCGGCGGGGTTGCCGGTGAAAAAAGAATTGCAGCCGGCAAGGCAGACGCTGCAGCCGGTGCCGGTGAAGGCATCTACTGGAAATATGAATCAGCGCTCAAACGGCGCGATTCTGAACTTTATTCGGTTGTTGGAGCTGCCGGTGAACTCTTCTCTGTGCGGACACCGCTTTTTCATGAAGTGGAAAAAGACACACTGCTTGATGATTTTATTCTGACCATGCGGATCACCCAACAGGGATACCTGGTCAGGTATGAACCCGATGCGAATGCCACAGAAACATCCTCTGCCAATGTTGAGGAAGAACTGAAACGGAAAATCAGGATTTCAGCCGGCGGCTTGCAGAGTGTTGCCAGGTTGAAACCATTGCTGAATATTTTCAGGTACGGAACCCTGTCGTTCCAGTATATCTCCCACCGTGTTTTGCGATGGACCCTCGCCCCTCTTGCCTTACCGTTTATCTTTCTGATCAACCTGCTTATCGCAATGAATCAGGGTCTGGGTTCACTCAACCTTTACAGTATTCTGTTCTGGGGTCAGGTGCTTTTCTACCTTGCTGCACTGGCCGGCTGGTATCTTGAAAACAGAAAACTGAAAGTAAAAGTGTTGTTTGTTCCCTACTATTTCTTCATCATGAATCTGAGTGTTTATCTCGGGCTCAGGCGTCTGATCAAGGGAAGGCAATCGGTAAACTGGGAAAGAGCGAAAAGAGCTTAAACTTTTTCTATCCGGAAATAAAGCAAACAGGCTGCATAACGCAGCCTGTTTTTTTTATCAAAGACATCGGATCAGCAGTTACATCTGCATGCCTCCGCAAACACTGATTACCTGACCTGTAACATATGAAGAAAGGTCTGATGCCAGGAACAGGCTGACATCTGCTACATCTTCAGGCTTGCCTCCTCTTTTGAGGGGAATTCCTTCTATCCAGCTCTTTCTGACATCGTCGGGAAGTTTGGCGGTCATATCGGTCTCGATAAAACCAGGGGCAATGGCATTGCAGCGGATGCTTCTTGATCCGAGCTCCTGGGCAATGGATTTCGTGAATCCGATCAATCCGGCTTTCGATGCCGAATAATTCGACTGTCCCGCATTTCCGCCAACACCAACGACCGAACTCATGTTGATTATTGAACCAGAGCGCTGTTTCAGCATCACCCGCTGAACAGCCTTGGTCATGTTAAACACCGATTTGAGGTTGACCTTAATTACCAGATCCCAGTCAGATTCTGTCATGCGCATCAACAGGTTATCACGGGTAATGCCGGCGTTGTTCACCAGCACATCTATCCTGCCGAATTCAGCCATTACATCCTCAATTAATTTATCACTTCCTTCAAATGAACTGGCGTCACTGGCATAGCCCTTTGCTTTAACACCCAATGCCCTGAGTTCATTTTCAAGCGCTTCAGCAACAGCGTCGTAGTTGAGGTCAGAAAATGCAACATTGGCTCCCTGTGAAGCAAACTTCACAGCAATCGCTTTCCCGATACCCCTGGCACCGCCGGTGATCAAAGCTGTCTTTCCTTCAAGTAATTTCATATGCTTGGTTTTGGTTAATGGTTTCAGAAAACTGTATTCAAACAACAAAAGAAATCGCAATTATTGAATAAGCAAACACTTACGAAATCCATTTCACAAGATTGAAATCCTGACGGTGCGGAAGCAGCGGATGTTTCGGGTACAGCCTGAAGGCGTAGTCAAACACACCGGCCTGCAAGGTCGGAATTTCAATAAAGAAGGTTACAATGTTGCCATTGACTCCGGCAACAGTCATTTCTTCGGTAAATGACAGGCTTTTGACTTCATCGTTCACCTTATGGCCGAACAATACTTCTAGACCGATATCGTGTGCAGCCAGTTCATTGACATTCAGCACCACTTCAGCAACAAAATTCTCGCCCAGTCTCAGCGGTTTGCGGGTTGAATCAGGAACCCTGACCGACACGGTTTCAATGCTATCCCACCCCCGGAGTATCTTGCGTTTCCAGGCTGATATCTGCCTGATGCCTTCATAGTCTTTCTCAAAGATCATCGACGACCTGCGGATCATTTTGTTGTAAAAGCGGTCATAATAGTCGTCTATCATCCTGCGCATGGTAAATTCAGGGGAAATTCCGGAGATGTTGTTCTTAATCAGCTGAACCCATTTTCTCGGAATTCCGTTTTCATCGCGGTTGTAGAAATCCGGAACGATCTCATCGGCGAAGATGTTGTAGAGGTTCTCGGCATCCAGTTCATCCTGGAATTGCTGATTTTCATAGGTTCTTTCTTCTGAAAGTGCCCAACCTGCATCCGGTTTGTATCCTTCAGCCCACCAGCCATCAAGTACCGAGAAATTGAGCACCCCGTTCATGATGGCTTTTTCGCCACTGGTTCCGGAGGCTTCGAGCGGACGGGTGGGTGTATTCAGCCACACATCGACGCCCTGGACCAGCTTGGCACCCAATGACATATCGTAATTCTCAACGAAAACGATTTTTCCGGCAAACTGCGGCATTTTTGATACTTCGATCACGCGTTTGATCAGGTCCTGCCCAGCTTTATCTGCAGGATGGGCTTTCCCGGCAAACACAAACTGCACAGGTCTGCTGGCGTTGTTAACCAGCTGTGAAAGGCGGTCGGTATTGTTAAACAGCAGATAGGCCCTCTTGTAAGTTGCAAAACGGCGGGCAAATCCAATGGTCAGGGTTTTATCGTTCAGCGTTTCGAGGGTACGCATGATAAACTTCGGATTCTCCTGCCTCCGTTTCAGATCTTCGCTGATGCGTTTGCGCAGATAGGAAATCAATTCTCTGCGATGGGTCTGCCTGAGCTTCCAGATATCTTCATCGGGCACCTGATGGATACGGTCCCAGAGTTCTCTCTTGTGCTGATTCTGGATGAAATCTTCACCTGACATCTTGATATACAGGTCCTGCCAGGCAGAAGAAGCCCATGTCGGAAGGTGTACTCCGTTGGTTACATGACTGATGTAGAGTTCTTCAGCATAGTAACCTTCAAACATACCGCGGAACATTTCGCGGCTTACCCGGCCATGAATGCGGCTAACACCATTCATTTCCTGAGAAAGTCTGGTTGCCAGCACACTCATTGAGAATTTCTCATCCTGCTTGTCTTCGATGTACCGGCCAAGGTTCATAAAGCTGTTCCAGGAAAGATTGAGGCGGTCAGCATAATGAGGGATATAAGCCCTGAGTACATCTTCACTGAAAGCATCATGACCGGCAGGTACAGGAGTGTGGGTGGTGAACAACTGTGTAGCCCTTACGATTTCAAGTGCCTGGTCAAAGGAAAACTTCTGATCCTGAACCAGTAACCTTAGTCTTTCAAGACCAATGAAAGCGGCGTGGCCTTCGTTGCAATGGTAAACCGAAGGTTTTAATCCAAGCGCATTGATGAGCCGGATACCGCCGACTCCAAGCAGCAGCTCCTGTTTGAAACGGTTATCCCAGTCGCCACCATAAAGCTGGTGGGTGATGAATCGGTCGGCTTCATTGTTTTCTTCAATATCGGTGTCCAGCAGATAGAGGGGAATTCTGCCCACATCAAGTTTCCACACCTTTGCATGCAAACTTCTTCCGGGAAGAGCCAGTGAAATAATCACCCATTCCCCATTCCCGTTTCGTACAGGCTTCAGTGGCATGTGGGTGAATTTCTGCGGTGTATAGGTGTCCACCTGGTCACCCGAGATAGAAAGATTCTGACGGAAATAACCGTAGCGATACAACAGGCCTACTCCGATAAGATTTTTGTTTGAATCACTGGCTTCTTTCAGGTAGTCGCCGGCCAGCACCCCCAATCCGCCTGAAAAGATCTGAACTGTATCGTGCAGACCATATTCCATACTGAAATAGGCAATCTGATGCTTAGGTTTTTCAGCTCCTTTTTTCATGTATGCTTCAAACTCTTCATACACATGATCGAGTTTGTTGAGGAAGATTTCATTCTTTTCGAGTTGCTGCATCTGCTTCACTGTGAGCGATTCCAGCAAAGCGATCGGATTGTGGTGGAGGTTTTCCCACTGCACAGGATCAATCATCCTGAAAAGCTCGGTGGCCTGGGGATTCCAGTACCACCAAAGGTTGCTTGACAGTCTTTTCAGTCCGTTGAACCGCTCCGGGATACC
>CALMDN010000509.1 GCA_937864935.1 uncultured Bacteroidales bacterium | reverse complement strand
ATAGTCGTGCGAAACTGCCACCACCGAGGTATTGTCGACTGCGGAACCTCCATATTTCACAGTCCTGTTCATCTGAACCATATAGGTGCTGGCTTCGGCAGCCTGGCTTCTCCGCTGAATTTCCTGGAGATCGGCCATTGAGGGTTCGGGGCGGTTCATGTATTTCCACCAGGGATAGTCGCTGCCGAATGCCCAGGGCCATTTCTGAACAAACAACACATTGCTGCCCAGCGAGTTGATGCTGTCGCGCAAGGTCCTCTCTATGGAATCAAATACCGTGAAAACCGAAATAATGGAAAAAATCCCGATGGTAATACCCAACAGTGAAAGAATCGTCCTTACCTTGTTGACCACAATGGCTTTTAAGGCAAACAGGTAGCTTTCGCGCAGCAAACGTATAAAAACAACAGATTGCTTCATGTGCATCAGTTTAGCAGGATGTAAAAATAGGCAAATATGGGGTACCTGTTGAAACATATTATTGCTCGGTGCCCTGATTTTTAATAAACTTGCATCACGAAACACAAGGCTTCAGAATCGTGAAAAGAGACAAGTAAACGTCTGATTATTAAGAATAAATATTTTTTCTTTTTTTGAAGTTTTGTCCGGTTTTACAATTTTTAAAGAAATTACAGCAACAATGGATGAGGCAAAGAAAATCCGGTCGGCCCTGATTTCGGTATTTTACAAAGACGGACTTGAGTCAATTGTAAGAGGACTGGCAAAAGAAGGAGTGGTGATTTATTCAACCGGAGGCACATCCAGTTTTATTGAATCACTCGGAGTGCCGGTGATTTCTGTTGAATCGGTTACCGGATATCCCTCCATCCTTGGTGGCAGGGTAAAGACGCTGCATCCGAAAGTATTCGGCGGAATCCTCGGCAGGCGTTCACTGGAATCTGATCAGGCAGAGATGGCACAGTACGGGGTTCCTCCCATTGATCTGGTGATTGTTGATCTTTATCCTTTCGAGGCTACCCTGGCATCCGGGGCTTCACACGAAGAGGTCATCGAGAAAATTGATATCGGCGGGATTTCCCTTATCAGGGCGGCTGCAAAGAATTATACGGATGTGCTGATTGTGCCCTCCTCAAAGCATTACGGTGAACTCAGCGAAATACTTGACAACAGCCATTGCAGTACCACCCTGAGCCAGCGGGCAAGGTTTGCAGCCTACGCTTTCGCAGAATCGTCGCGGTACGATGCAGCGATTGCCGGATATACTGGTCTGATGGCCGGATACAATGTGTTCAGAGGGGTTGCCGGGAAATCAATTCCACTGAGGTATGGCGAAAATCCCCATCAGGAGGGGGCATTTTTCGGTGACCTGAATGAGGTTTTTGAGCAGCTTCATGGCAAAGAGCTCTCATACAACAACCTGCTTGACCTCGATGCAGCAGTATCACTGATCCGTGATTTCAGCGAAACCACCTTCGCCATTCTCAAGCACAACAATGCCTGTGGCGCCGCCAGCAGACCATTGTTGTCAGATGCCTGGAAAGCTGCCCTTGCCGGAGATCCGGTTTCCGCCTATGGCGGGGTGCTGGTAACCAACAGAGTGATCGACGAAGAAACAGCTGCTGAGATCAACCTCCTGTTTTTTGAGATCATCATTGCACCCGGTTACGAAAAAAATGCATTGTTACTGCTGAAGAGCAAGAAAAATAGAATAATTTTGCAGGCTAAACCATTTGATTACCAGCCGAAACAGTTCAGGACGGTTTTAAATGGCGTATTGATGCAGGATAAAGACCTGAAAACAGAGTCAGGTGCTGATTTCAGGGTAGTTACTGAGAGCGGACCAAACGAAGAAGTTGCCCATGATCTCGTGTTTGCCAACAAGATTGTGAAACACAGCAAGTCGAATGCCATTGTGCTTGTGAAAGGAGAGCAGTTGCTGGGCAGCGGTGTTGGGCAGACCTCAAGGGTTGATGCAGTAAGACAGGCCATTGACAAAGCTTCAGCCTTTGAACTGGATCTGCACGGAGCAGTGATGGCTTCTGATGCTTTCTTCCCTTTCAGTGATTCTGTTGAGCTTGCTCATAAAGCCGGCATCAGGGCAATCGTTCAGCCGGGGGGCTCTGTAAGGGATCAGGATACCATTGATTATTGCAACAGCCACAAGCTGAGCATGGTGTTTACCGGTGTCAGGCATTTCAGGCACTAAGGCCTGAATGAATTTTATTTTTTTCACGATTCTAAAGAAACCAACATACAGATGGGACTTTTTTCCTTCATGACCAAAGAGATCGCCATGGATCTCGGAACCGCCAATACCATTATCATATACAATGATAAGGTGGTGGTGGATGAGCCTTCAATTATTGCCATTGAGCGCAATACAGGCAAAATTATCGCTGTCGGGAAAAGGGCCATGATGATGCATGGAAAAACCCATGAGAACATCAAAACCATCAGACCACTCCGTGATGGTGTGATTGCCGATTTCCAGTCAGCGGAATACATGATCAGGGAGCTGATCAAAATGACCGGTCCCTCAAGAAGTTTGTTCCCACCGGCACTCAAAATGGTTATCTGTATCCCGTCAGGCATTACCGAAGTGGAAGAAAGGGCGGTAAAGGACTCAGCAGAGCAGGCAGGTGCGAAAGAAGTCAGACTGATTCATGAACCCATGGCAGCAGCCATCGGTATCGGCATCGATGTGCTCGAACCCACCGGCAACATGATCATTGACATTGGCGGAGGTACCAGCGAAATCGCTGTTATTGCCCTGGGCGGTATTGTTAACAACAAGTCGATCCGCATCGCCGGTGATGACTTCAACAACGACATTGAAGAATATATGCGCAAGCAGCACAACATCAACATTGGTGAGCGCACGGCGGAAGCCATCAAAATCAATGTGGGTGCTGCCATGACCGAAATCGACAATCCTCCGCCGGATTATCCGGTGCATGGCCGCGATATGCTTACCGGTATTCCCAAAGAGATTTACGTCAACTATTCTGAAATTGCCCATTGCCTTGATAAATCCATTTCCAAGATAGAAGCAGCCGTGCTCAATGCCCTTGAAATGACGCCGCCGGAGCTGTCGGCCGACATCTACAGGACCGGCATTTATCTGGCAGGAGGTGGATCTATGCTCAGGGGACTGGATAAACGCATCCACCTGAAAACCAAACTGCCGGTGCATGTGGCAGAGGACCCGTTGCGCGCGGTTGCCAGGGGTACGGGTATTGCCCTCAAAAATTTCAACAAGTTCACTTTCTTAATAAAATAAAGCCAGGAAAGAGAAGGCTGGCCAATCATTTGTAATGAACGCCTATGCGATATATTCTGGCATTCATCTGGAGGTACAGGTTCTTCTTTCTGTTTATCCTGCTTGAGCTGATTTCGGTGGTGCTGATTGTCAACAAGAGTTACTACCAGCGGTCTGTCATTACGGGTGCAACCGACGGATTTACCGGAAGGATTTACAGTACATGGTCTGAAATTACCTCCTATTTCAGGTTAAAAAGTGAAAACGAACGCCTGGCCAGTGAGAATGCAAGGCTTTGGCAGAAAATTACCCCGGGCCAGCTGACCACGGATACCGTTAACCTTCGGGTGAAAGATACCCTCTACGGGCAGCAGTACACCTATACCGTTGCCAGGGTCATCAGCAACTCAACCACCCTGCGCAATAACTACATCATGCTCAACAAAGGAAAAAGGCATGGCATTGTGCGTGATATGGCTGTTTTTAATCCCGAAGGAATCGTAGGTACTGTGGTGAGTGTTTCCGATAATTTCTGCTGGGTGATGTCAATACTGAATCAGCATACCCGGTTAAGTGCACGCATTAACAGACTCAATCAGATGGGAACCATCGTTTGGAAGGGTGGAAGCCCTGCCATTGGTACTTTACTGGATATCCCGGCCCATGTGAAAATCAAGCGGGGCGACACCATCTCAACCAGCGGTTACAGCCATATTTTTCCGGAGGGGATCATGGCCGGTACAGTTGAAAAGATATATGTTGAAAGCGGGGATCATTTTTACACCATTGATTTCAGATTTTCGGCAGACCTCAACAGTCTGCAGTATGTTTATATAGTAAAAAACCTTCTCAGGGAAGAACAGGATGAACTGAGTAAAAACGTGGTCAATGAATAACGCTTACTGGAAAGATGTGGTCCGCTTTTTCGTGCTGATTGCACTTCAGGTGCTGCTGCTCGATCACATCAATATGGGAGGGTATATCAATCCCGCCTTGTATGTGTTTTTTATTCTGCTTCTGCCTTTTGAAACTCCGGGCTGGCTGTTGCTGCTTTCCTCGTTTCTGCTGGGACTCAGTGTTGATCTGTTCAGCAATTCCACGGGCCTGAATGCCGCAGCTTCTGTTTTCATGGCTTACCTTAGGCCCTGGGTAATCCGCCGTGCTGGAGCCCCGGCCGATTACGAAGGCAACCTCAAACCCGGGATCGCCGATATGGGCCTCCGTTGGTTCCTGCTTTACTCCCTTATCCTTATCCTCGCCCATCAGCTCGTGATTGCACTGCTTGATTCATTCAGCTTTGATGAGATAGGGATGATAGCAATACGTCTGGTATTCAGTACTTTACTCACCCTGGCACTGGTGCTGATTGCAGAGTTCATTTTTATGAGGCAACGCAAGTAACCGGCCTCATTTCGG
>CALMDN010000508.1 GCA_937864935.1 uncultured Bacteroidales bacterium | reverse complement strand
ACTCCTGGTCAGGCTGATCTTGTTAAACTGGAGCGACGAAACCGATGCCGATGGTGTCAGACGGGTGTTTACTTCATGGAACTGGGCCAAAGATCCTTACTGGTTTAAAACCAGCGTCTGGGCTCCTTTTCATTATTATCTCACAGGTGCCGGATTTCTGGTATGGAAGGACATAATTCTCCTTCCGATATTTATACACGTGTCTTTTTCTGTCTTGTTGCTTTTTCCTTTTTATTACTTCACCAGACGTGAATTTAACCGGCCGGGTGCTGTTTTCGCAACAGTATTCCTGGCTTTCAGTCCGCTTTTTCTGAGGCTCGGGTTTTTAAGCCTGGCCGAAATTCCCTCTTTGTTTTTTGTCGTGCTGGCAATGAATCTGCTTTCAAAGGCCAATCAAACGGCAAAACTGTACTGGTATTTGCCTGCAGGTTTTTCGATGACAGTGGCTGCAGGTTTCAGGTATGAGACCTGGCTGCTTATCTTGCTGTTTTCTTTCATAATTTTTCTTAACAGAAGGTTTTCAGGAGGTTTACTGTTTATGATGACTTCCCTGGTGTTTCCTGTAATATGGATGATACAGAGTTATTTGTACACGGGTGATCCCCTGTTCAGTTTTCATGCAAATGCTGATTTTATAAGGAATGTTTTGAATATCAATGCAACGGTGGATTTTGAAGCAACCCTCAGGAGAATCTGGTTTTTCCCTTTCTCTTTTCTGATCGCAACCGGCCCGTTGCTTACCTGGCTTTTCCTGAAGCGGATGGTTGCGATTTTCAGAGGGGAGAAAAAACTTAAGTTTCCGGGTTTATGGATCGTACCGTTGCTGCTTTTTCTTGTGGTGATGATATACAATGCGTTGGCCGGCAAGCTGCTGCTCCATCACCGGTTTTCAGCAACACTGGTGATTCTTGCTCTGCCATGGATAGCCGTTGATTTTGATAAGTACAATCGTAAAAACATTGTGAAAGGCTCACTTTCAATAATAGTAACCGTTGTTCTTTCAATAGTCTACACCATTGGTGGCACATCACCGGTACCCCGGTTAAAGAATCAGTCAGTAAAACAGCTTACACCCGTGCTGCAGGGGCTTGCTCAGAAAGAGTCAAGACTAATCATCGATTTCATCGGATGGGAGGATACCTGGTATGCCGGTTTGCATTCAGGCTTTGAACCTGAAGCCATTCTGATGCTGGGCGATGAAAACGAGGCAACGGCTTCTTCAACCCGTTTCACTGATTTCGCGGATTGCCGGTGCCGGCGGGTGTTTGTTGTCCGTGATCAGTCGGTGATGCTGAATTATATAATGGATAATCACCGGCATACTCTCCAGTCTCTGGAGGTGTTTCAGTCAGGGCAATTGCGGGTCTTTGTTGCTGACGGAAAGGACCAGCCATTGGCTGCAGTTCAGCACAGTGGTCAGGATCATGAAATTCCGGTATTTAGGATACGAAACGGAGTGATTTTTCGTTAACATGAAAAATCTGTAAAATGAAGAAGTTCTTTCTCCTCCTCCCGCTTCTTTTTCCCCTCGTTTTCGTTTATCTCTTCAAAGGCCAGCAGGCTGGGGTTAATGTGTTGATATTCAATATTATGATAATCGGCATTCTGGTTTGGTCAGGCAGGATGCTTTTGCAGAACCGCTTACATCTTTTGCTGGCTGCGGGCGCTTTGGTAAGCTCGCTGGCAGTGCTTCTTTATGGTTCGGTGATGGCCATGGCAGGGAATGTATTCTCGCTGATTCTGCTCACAGGTCTTGTGGCTTCAACAGAAACAAGATTGCTGGTAAACGGATTCGCAGCATCGGTGTTTGCGGTAGTTTCTGCGCCCTATAACTATCTGTCAAGCCTGAATACTTTCACCGGTCAACGGGCAGGGGGGAGGAAGCTGATGAGGTTCATTCTGATTTTCCTGATTCCGGTAATAATACTGATAATATTCACCTCAATTTATGCTTCTGCAAGTCCGTATTTTAACAAATTGACCGGTGGTTTGCTGGAGCAACTAGGCAACTTTATCACATTTCTGTCTGAAATTATTGATCCGTCTGCATTCTGGTTGTTTGTTGCCGGGCTAATGATCATAGTAGGTCTGCTGTGGGGCGGAGCATGGAAAATGCTGGTGATTTTCAACGAGACAGAGGGAATGAACCTGATACGCAAAAAGAAGAAATTCAGCGGAAGGTTAACAACCCTGCGCTATGAGTATAAATC
>CALMDN010000507.1 GCA_937864935.1 uncultured Bacteroidales bacterium | reverse complement strand
GGAGGTGAAGCACTCGAAATAATCAGAAGCCGGCCCTTTGATATTGTTTTCCTTGATGAGCAGATGCCGGGGATTTCAGGGATTGAAACCCTGCTGCAGATAAAAAACATCTACCCCGGACTCCCGGTGGTGATGATCACCAAAAGCGAAGAGGAAGCCATTATGGAAGACGCCATTGGCTCCAACATCAGCGATTACCTGATAAAGCCTGTTAACCCGAATCAGATATTGCTGAGCCTCAAGAAAAACCTGGAAAACAAAAAGCTGATCAGCGAAAAAACAACCTTCAACTACCAGCAGCAATTCAGAAGCATTGGTATGGAAATCAGCAACCGGCTGAATTTCAATGAATGGAAAGAAATCTACAGGAAACTGATTTACTGGGAGCTTGAACTGGAAAAATCAACCAGCAGTGGCATTGCCGATGTACTGAAACTTCAGAAAGATGAAGCCGGACAGGTGTTCAGCCGCTTTGTGGAGACCAATTATCTCGACTGGGTACAGGGTAAAACTGCTGAAAAACCGGTGATGTCGCACACACTGGTAAAAGAATCACTGTTGCCGGTAATCGACGAAACGCAAAGTCTTTTCTTTATTCTTATCGACAACCTGCGTTACGATCAGTGGAAGATTCTCCAGCCCATTGTGGAGCAGTATTTCAGGGTTGAGCGCGATGAGATTTACTACAGCATCCTGCCAACCACCACGCAGTATGCACGCAATGCACTGTTCTCGGGACTTTTGCCCACCGAGATAGAAAGAAAATATCCGAAATACTGGGTAAATGAAGATGAAGAAGGAACCAAAAACCAGTTCGAATCTGAATTGCTGGGTGAGCAACTCAAACGGTATGGCCGCGACCTGAAATATTCCTACAACAAGGTGCTGAACCTCACGGCAGGACGCAAACTGGTTGAGACCCTGCCCAACCTGCTGGGCAACCGCCTCAATGTGATCGTATACAATTTTGTTGATATGCTCTCTCATGCGCGTACCGAGATGGAAGTCATCAGGGAGCTGGCCGACGATGAAGCTGCCTATCGCTCCATCACGGTTTCCTGGTTCGAACATTCACCGCTTATCGAAATCATCAGGTTCCTCTCTGAAAAAAAGATAACCACTATCATCACCACCGACCACGGATCGGTAAAAGTGGATTCACCGGTGAAGATTGTGGGTGACAAAGCCACCAATACCAACCTGCGGTATAAAACCGGCAGGAGCCTGAGTTACAACCGCAAAGAAGTATTTGAGGTGAAAAATCCCATGGACGCCTATCTTCCGAAGGGAAATGTGAGTTCAAGTTTTGTTTTCTGCCGGAATACCGATTTCTTTGCCTATCCGAACAACTTTAACTACTACGTGAATTATTACCGCAATACTTTTCAGCATGGCGGAATCTCCATGGAGGAGATGATGGTTCCGTTTATCACCCTAAAACCCCGATAAAACCGTATCCATGGCATTTGAATTCACGTGCAGGAAAACCGAAGAACTGGAACTGATTGCAGCGGATCTGATTGCAGGATTTCCGGATCAGCGCTTGTTTGTGCTCTCGGGCAGCATGGGGGCGGGTAAAACTACCCTCATCCAGTCATTGTGCCGGGTACTTCAGGTGGTAGATGTGGTCAACAGCCCTACCTTCTCCATTGTGAATGAGTATCTTACAGCTGAAGGTTCCAGTGTTTTCCATTTTGATCTGTATCGGCTCCGCAAAGAAGAAGAGCTGCTTGACATCGGTTACGAGGACTATTTCTACAGCGGTAGTTATTGTTTTGTAGAGTGGCCCGAAATGGCAGCCGGGTTGATTCCGGATGATTGTATTCATATCAGGATAACGGTTGACGAAACCAGCAGTGAGCGTACAATCCGCGCAGCAAGTTTTACTGATGGTGGCCGCGTTTGATTACTTTTTTGCGTAAATTAGCAAAAGTAATTTCAGAAACGGCTTGTGCAGATGGATGATCAGCAAAGGGATTTTATCATGTTTCCGTCGCATGCTGTGGGGTTGATGCCACAGGAAGAACGGCTCGGACTTCAAGGTAAATCGTGCAAACTCAGTATCGGGATTCCCAGGGAAACAACTTCTCTGGAGAACCGTATTTCTCTGGTTCCCGAGGCAGTGAATCTGCTGATTGAAGCAGGCCATAAAGTGCTGGTTGAAAACAATGCCGGTGCTGCTGCCCATTTTTCCAACAACCAATACAGTGATGCCGGTGCCGAAATA
>CALMDN010000506.1 GCA_937864935.1 uncultured Bacteroidales bacterium | reverse complement strand
TCGATGCCGATGGGAAAAACCCCGTGAGAATCCTCGATTTTGCCGTAGCCGGACAGGAAATTGTTGATTCACCGGAAGCCCTGATGGTACAGGGAGACAAACTCTACTGGGGCCGCCCGGGGGGTATCTACCGCTGCAACCTCGATGGCACAGAACCGGAAGTGTATATAAACACCGACGGCACAGAACCGGAGTACCCGATTGATATGCAGTTCGATGATGTTACCGGTAAGCTTTACCTTGTGAATGACCGTACTGACTATTCAGGAGGTTATTTTAATGTGAATTTCAGCGACGGGTCCAACATGGTTGAGGTAATTCAGGACATTGATGGTACCGCCATTGAAGTGGATACCGAAACCAACAAGGTTTACATGGCCGTTTACGCCGTGGATGGTACTGCCGTTACTGAAAATGGCATCTATATCTGCAATACCGATGGAACAGACCTTGCCAAAATCGGTGAATTCGGCTCCAAGGCAACCTGGGGAATGACCATTGACCATCAGCGCGATAAGCTCTTCTGGGGATACAAGATCTCCAATTCTGCCGCCGATGGAAAAATCGTTCGCTCAAATCTTGACGGCTCGGGACAGGAAGACTGGGTTACCGGTGTAAGCCCCCATGCCATGCAGATAGCCTGGATCAAACTATAAAACAGCACATTCCGCATAAAAAAAGGCCATCCTGCATAGGGTGGCCTTTTTCAGTCTGATTGTTTTTCGGCTTAATGCACAAGCACCAGCTTGCGGGTCAGAATTCCTTTCTGTGTTTCCAGTCTTAAAAGGTAAACTCCGCGCTCAAAACCTGATACATTCACCGAGGTCTGCCTGCTGAAGTTGTTCTCTGTGTATACCAGGCGTCCTTCGGCTGTAGTAAGCGACAGGCGGGCATTTTCAAATTCACCCTTTACATATACCCTTTCGGTGGCAGGATTCGGATAAACTGATACGCGGGCCAGATCATAATCCGTAACATCAACATTCACCGCATTGATTACCTGTATGCTGTCGAGGAAGAGTTTGTACTGGTCAAAACAGTTGTAGTGGCAGAAGGTAAGGTAGATATTCTGACCAACGAAATCGGTAAGATCAACAATGCGTTCGTGCCAGAAAGGGGGCACTTCATAATAATCGTCGGCAGTGCAGGTTTCCTCAAACACCACATTGGTGAAATCAGCAACAGCATTGCCGGTGGTAGAAACCGCTACCTTGTAATGCTCGGCAAAATACTCCTCATCGCCTACCTGAATGGTATAGCGCAGTTTAACTGTGCCGGTTAAGCCCGTCAGATTAATCTGGGGAGAGATCAGGTAATTCTCAGGGTTTAGTCCGGTTCCGTCGTATGACCTTGAAACGGCATAAATTTCTGCATCATAGGTGTCAACGTACCAGTTACTCCCGTCACCATCCTGATCCACAGCAGTCCAGGTTGCAGGCAGGTTTTCCGGATCGTTGAAATACTCTTCAAGCAGAAAGGTCTGAGAAAATGTTAACAAACTGAACGACAACATTGTAACAATTAGTAATGCTCTTTTCATAGGCTTGGGTTTTTGATTATTGGTTGGATATTCAAATATAGCGTGAAAAAGCAGGTTTTTTATGCTTTTACTAAAATATTTGAGCTGCATAAAAAAAACCAGAGAGAAAAAGAGCACCGGCAAGGATACCCGCATGATTTCAGCTCCCGGAAAATAAGGATAAATAAATGAAATTCAATTTTTTATAACCTTATGTATTGCTACGCCTTCAGTTGATTCTGATCTGAGGAAATAAAGGCCTGGCTGCAGCTTATCTGTATTTATGCTGGTTTCCCCTCCGGATATTGCTGAATGGAGAATTCTGCCGGAATTGTCAATCAGTTCAATCAGTGAAGAGGATGGTTGTCTCACCTTGATCAGATCAGAAAATGGGTTAGGAAAAACCTGCAGCAGGTTGCCGGCGGGTTGCTCACCGGATGACAACTGTGACTGCGGCAGCCTGATTTCATAGAGGTTTCCCGGGTTGTTGCCGTTCCCTTCTTCCGTCATGTAAAGTTTACCGGTACTGACAAAAGCAATCCCTTCGTTCTGTCCGGGGAGTGCAGTGAAGGCATAATCGGTGCGGGTTCCTTCGAAGAAGCGGTGGTTGGGATAATCTGTAAATGAAACAATTCCCTTGTGGGTGAGCAGCACCAGTTCACCGGTATGGTGGTTGATGTCCGCAGAGGTTACCCTGCCGGATTCTTCATCAGCACCGATAAAGCATGAGCCTGCTAAACGTGCAACGTATTCACCAGGCACATCCGGTAAAGCATACATCTTGGTGATTCCGGTAAACGGGTTGCTTCGGTCTTTGGTGAACAGGAACAGGGAGTCATCAACCCAGATCATGGCCTCAATATCGAAATTGCGTTGAGTGGCCGGTGGGGGAAATGCTGTCTGATCGCTCAGGCTGAAGCGGATAATTCCCGCGGTGACCTCAGACCCATTCACGGTTTCTGGAGCGGGAATGCGGAAGATGGTAAGGTCGGTGCGGTTGTTGTTGTTGTTGCCGGCATCAGCCACATACCAGGTTTCCTCGTTATCGGTTGCCATATCCTCCCAATCGGTATTGATGGCATTGGCAATTTCAAGCGTTCTGATTACAGTGCCGGTAGAATCAATACAATACAATTCATTCGGATTGCCTGAATCTTCGTGCGACCATATCCGGTTGTTGCCTTCCAGGGCCACACCTGAACTCTCGACCAGCACCTGTGGCAGCTGACAAACGACCCTCAGGAAAATGTTCACTGAACCAACATTCTCCGGGGTTCTCTGTGAGCGACAGCTCAGGCCTGTTGTAACAAAGCCGGCAATCATCAGGGCAAGCAGCAGGGTTTTATTCATCGGCTGTCAGAATTTCTCAATTTCCCTTATTCCTTTGCGGTTAAGCACGATCCTGTAACGTTTGTATTCCGACTGATCTTCGCTTTTCAATTGCATGATCAGGTTGATGTAATACATCTTTTCTCCCTTGATAATTTCGATTTTGCCATCCTCCCCCGGGGCATAAAGGGGTACCACCGGATTATCCATTTTCTGAATGAAGTTGGAAACATTAAAGCGGATGATGTCGTTCATGCCACCGGTCGGATACTGACTGCATTCATTCAGGCTCTGGCGGTTGAGCCTTACCAGTTTGCGGTACAGGATAATCTGTTCGCGGTTATTCCGGTTCTCAGCTTCCAGAATGGCTGAGCGGTTGCGTATTTTTATCACCTCCCGGGGAATTTTATATTCAGGGGTAAACAGCATGCTCTCCTTACTCCAGCCTATCCTGTGTTCGCTCAGGCTGATATCGGTACGGTGATCGAAAAATCGGCGCCCAAGTTTATGGGCAAAATAGTAGCGGGTAACTTCCTTAATTCTGTCTTTCAGCATATAGCTCACAACAAGGGCCACAAAGAACGGCATGGTGAAGTTGCCGTATTTCTGCTGAAAGGAAAATGCCACGGCTGTTGCAAAGATCATCGATAAACCGGCAGCAATGCTAAGGTAAACCTGCTCAATCCAGATGCCGTCGCGGCGTTGGTTGGTGTTGAGAAAAAGTTCGTTTTCGGCATATTTCTTCAGCAGGCTGAGCCTGAAAACCAATTCCCTGTTTCTGTCAGTACTGTTTTTTTCTACCACAGGGAATCCCTTCTCCCGTTTGTACTTCACTTCGGTATTGATCAGTTCAAGCAGGCTCAAACGCGTGGATTCATCCGGTTGTCCGCTTTTCCCGAGACCATCGAGCAGTTTAAAGGCATGTTGTTCGAACAGGTTACTCAGAAATTCATCACCGAAATGATAGTAATTCATCAATTCCCTGCTTACAGTGGGCACATTGATGATACGCCGCAGGTTGCGGTAATTTGCTCCGATTGTCTCAATGTTTCCCGTAAGTTCCTGAATCAGAAACTGAAAATCCGCATCGTTCCCGTTTGCCTGAATGTGTTGAATCTCATTGCGGAGCGCACTTTTGACAATGGAAACAAACATCCTGATGTGATATTCGTATGCGGCAGTTTTTGTGCGTGTCGGGTTTGAAGCAAGATCGGCAAAGGATTTTTCGAGCAGTACAAAAGGCTCCACATCGCGTCGGGCAATGTCACGCAAGAGATATACCGGAGTAATCAGCCGTATGTTCGATTTCAGGTCGCGATAGAAGTCTGATTTCTCGTAGGTTGAGCGATTGATATCAAGGCTGTTAGGGACAAATATCCAGGTATTCACCGCAAAGTCGCTCACTGCCGGCTTGCGCCGGGCGTTGAAACCCAGCTTGATTTCAACCGAGAATTTATCGTGTATTTTTACCTGATCTTCAATCATGGTTTAAAGTTAAGCATTTCCAGGGGTAATGAAAGGCATTGGTCATCCAATCATTTGTTACCGGGATCAGAACCAGCCAAAAACGCCGTTGGGTGTAATCCCCAGCAGCCTGAACCATGTTTCACCGGCCAGAATATTGAGCAGCCATGCGATCACCATGATGGTAAACCCGAACCTGAAGGTATCGGTAAGGCTGTACTGATCGGTTTCGTAGAGCAAGGCGGCTGGTTTACTGTTGAATGGCAGCACATAAACATGCTCAATCATAAAAGCTACAGGAAGTGCCAGGCTCAGGGCATCGAATCCGAAGCGGTTTGCAACACCGATGGCTATGGGGATAAAGATCATAGCCCGCATGGTCTTGCTCTGAAAGAGCAGCGCGCTGAAGATCATTACCCCGGTCAGGATCAGGTAGAGCACCCAGAAAGGGGTATGGCTGCTGATCCCCAGATGGTCGAAAAAGGCATTTACACTGATCGAAGGAAGGTCGGTGGCATCGAGGCCTGAACCCAGGGTATACGCTCCGGCCGAGAACAGCATCAGGTGCCAGGGTACATCAACTTCGTTCCATTTTACAATGCCGATGCGTGGGAGCAGGGCAACAATGCCACCCACGAAGGCCACAGCCGTTGGGCTGATGCCATGAAGACGGTCGGTTGACCAGAACCCGAGAATCAGCAGGAAGATGATCACCGCTTTGAGTTCCTGAAGGGAAATTTTTCCGAGTTTATTGTACTCCTCCCGCAGGCGCTGCATGCCTCCTTCAATCTGCGGAAGCCTTTCCTGCGGTGAAAGCGGAAAAAATACTTTCATAGCCAGCAGATAGCCAATCAGGATCAGGCCAATCATAACCGGAAACATGGCCAATAGCCAGTCCGAGAAGAAAACCGTGGTACCGGTTGCCCCGGCAATCAGGGCTGCAGCCAGCAGGTTCGCCCCTGAGCCCGTAAGGAAGCCGCTGGCTCCGATGTTGATGTAAAAGAGGTTCTGAAGTACGATGCTCCGCCCGAAATTGTTGCGGTTGTTTCCGCCCCGCGCTCCATAAATGGCCGCAATTACCATAAATATCGGAAGAAGGATGGCTGCTTTGGCTGTAGTGGCTGAAATGAATGCCGACAACACCACATTGATTACAATAAAACTCATGAAAATTCTGCCGGCACTCTTACCGAACCTCAGGATAAACCACAGCGCAAACCGCTTGGCAACACCGGTAGCCACCAGCATACTGGCCAACACAAACGACATGATGTTGAGCCACATAACAGGATGGCCAAGCTGGGCATAGGCCACTTTCTCTTTTAAAACACCCGTAAGTACAAGGCTCACGATGATGATAAGCGATGTCAGGTAATTTGGTATGGCTTCGGTAATCCACAAAATAATGCCCGCAACGAAGATCGCCAGCATCAATTCGTTGGCACGGGTGAAAGCCAGTGAACCTGTTTTTTCAAAGGCTTTCTTCGCTTCTTCTGATACCAGTTGCGATGGGTCGATGTTCTGAAGGAAAGGAAGCTTCAGCACAAAAGCAAACAGCACAAACGTAATCACAGCCAAAATTGGTCCTGCAACGGCAAGCCAGCGCTCAAAGCCTGTTTTTTCCCGCTTCGGCAGCTTCTCAATCCGGTAGTTGTGCATATCCAGCGGATCGTATTCCGTATCTTTCTGAATTTCATCAACCTGAGAAATCATCGCCAGAGTTTTTGGATCGTACAAATTTAGTTACTTTTAATGTGTTGTGCGGTTGAAAACATAACCTACAGGATGTCAGGCATAAAGGAGCCGAAACATGGCT
>CALMDN010000505.1 GCA_937864935.1 uncultured Bacteroidales bacterium | reverse complement strand
AGGCCTGGTGATGCAAAATACAAGGATATTGATGGCGACGGTAAATTAACCGACCAAGACAAAGTGAATTTGGGTAGCCCGCTACCAAAACTCACCTTTGGTTTCTCTGTTAACCTGCAATATAAAGGCTTCGATTTCTCAGTCTTTCTGCAGGCAGTTTATGGAAACGATGTGTTTAATGGAACCCGCATTTATCTTGAATCGGGCACCGGCGAAGACAACCAGACCACCACCATGCTCCGCAGGTGGCGGCAGCCGGGCGACATCACCGATGTTCCTAGGGCTGGCGATGGGGTAATCTCTTCCCGATTTATCGAAAATGGTTCTTTCATGAGGATAAAGAACATCAGTCTGGGATACAGTTTCCCGAAATCGCTGGTCGGTTTTGCCGGCATGAAGTCGGCGAGATTTTACCTGTCGGTACAGAACCTGTTTACCTTCACCACCTATTCAGGAATGGACCCTGAAGTGAACTATTACGGGAACAGCAACATCATTCAGGGTACCGATTTCTTTACTTACCCGCAGTCACGCACCTTAATGCTCGGACTCAACATTGGTTTCTAACCCCAACACGAAAAAGCCATGAAAAAGATAACAAATCTTCTCGTTGTAGTTACCATCCTGATCTCATCGTGTACCAAAGTGCTGGATGTAGAGCCTACCGCTTCGGTTTCATCAGATGAGGCCATTAAAAACAAGGTCGGTGTTGAACGGGCCATCACAGGAGCCTATACCTCGCTTCAGGCAGCCGGACTTTATGGTCGCAATGCCATCATTGTGGGCGACATTGCTGCCGATAACCTTACCTGGACAGGCACCACCTACGATTATTTTCAGTTCGGGAACCATGCAGTGGCTGCCGACAACGGCATCATCGATGGAATGTGGACAGCCTCATACGATGGACTGAACAGGGTGAACAATGTTTTGAACGTGCTTCCGGAGATTGCCGATATTACGGAGAGTGACCGCAACAAGGCCAAAGGCGAAGCCCTATACATGAGGGCGCTTTTCCATTTTAACCTCCTGCTTTATTACGGTGGTGTTCCCATCAAAACCTCGCCTACGCTCGACATCAGCAGCGTCGATCAGGCCCGGAATACCGGTTCCGATGTTTTTGAACAGATAATCACCGACCTTACCGAGGCCGAAACCCTGCTTCCCGAAGCCATGCCTGCCGGCAGAGCCGGTACATTTGCGGCGTCTGCCCTGCTGGCCCGGGTTTACCTCACCCGGTATCATGCTACTGGTAATGAAACTTACGCCCAACAGGCCTTCGCGAAAGCTGACAGACCGATTTCACAAGGCAGTTTTTCCCTTGCCGGGGACTATGCAGCCATTTACCTGCCCGGCAATACCGAAGTGATTTTTGAGATTGCATTTGATGCCCAGAACAAAAACCGTCTGGCCGAGTACTTTTTCTCCCGCAAGCTGGCAGGTCGCTACGAAGTTGCCCCGAGTCAGTCGCTGATCGACAGTTATGAGAGCGGTGACCTGCGAAAGGATGCCTCCATCGCTACCGATTCAGAAGGTAAGGTTTACTGTATCAAATATTCCGAGCTCGCCGCCGGATCGGATGCCGTGATCGTGTCCAGGCTTGCCGAAATGTACCTTATTAAAGCGGAAGCACTGGCCTATACCAATGGAGATACAGATGATATCCGGGCACTGGTGGATGCTGTCCGCACGAGGGCTGGACTTTCGGGAACCACCGCTACAGATTACGCATCGCTCAGGCAGGCAATAGAGAACGAAAGAAGGCATGAATTTGCTTTTGAGGGACATCGCTGGTTTGACCTGGTTCGCACCGGAAAGGCAGCAGGATTGTTTGGCATCGATGAAAAGTACACGGTATTTCCCATCCCGCTGATCGAGATGCAGACCAACAAGCTGATGGTTCAGAACGATGGATATTGATTCACAATTTTAGCAGAAAGGAGAAAGAATGAAAAAGATACTGATATACATGGCGTTACTGCTTCCGGTACTGATGATCTCGGGATGTGAGGAGTATGAACTCGGAAACCCGCCGGCAAGTACGGTGGCTGATTTTACCTACGCAGTGAGCAACGACGGATACATCCCCTGCGAGGTCAGTTTTACCAATAAATCGCTGAATGCCGCAGCCTATACCTGGGATTTTGGCGATGGCCGTACCTCAACGGAGGCCAATCCGGTGATTACCTACGAAACACCCGGACTCTATACCGTTACCCTCACCTGTACCCCGGAAAACAATGTTCATTACAACAAGCTGGTGAAGAAACAGGTCGTGAACATCAAGGATCCCCTTGCCGGACTTACCCAGGTGATGTATTTTACCTCGCGCAATGCCTCTGGCGGAGGAGTTCACATGATCATTCTCACCGATGAAGGAACCCCGCTGGTTCAGGACTTTGAGGCTGTTGAACTGTCACGGCCTTACGGAATTGCCGTGGATACCGCCCATAGCAAAGTATATGTGTCGGATTATTCCCTGGGAATTATTTACCGTTTCGATGCCGATGGGAAAAACCCGGTAAGAATACTCGACTATGCTGTTGCCGGTCAGGAAATTGTGGACTCACCCGAAGCGCTGATGGTTGTTGGTGATAAACTTTACTGGGGCAGACCCGGAGGCATCTACCGCTGCAACCTCGATGGAACAAACCCGGAGGTATATATCAGTACCGAAGGTACAGAGCCGGAGTATCCGATTGATATGCAGTTTGATGATGTTACCGGTAAGTTGTATCTCGTGAATGACCGTACCGACTATTCCGGAGGCTATTTCAATGTAAAT
>CALMDN010000504.1 GCA_937864935.1 uncultured Bacteroidales bacterium | reverse complement strand
GTCGCGGCGCAACGAAGCCAAATACAGCAAAGCCTTCAAGCTGACCATCCTCCGCAAACTCAGCGAATCTGTCTTCTTCGAAAAGTTTCTGCATAAACGCTTTCCCGGACAAAAAAGATTCTCCCTCGAAGGAGGCGAATCCCTTATTCCGGCCCTGGATGCCATCATCGAAAAAGGTTCAGCCCTCGGAGCTGAAGAGTTCTTCATCGGCATGCCCCACCGCGGGAGGCTGAATGTACTGGCCAATATCATGGGAAAACCTTACCGCGACATCTTCAACGAATTCTCCAACAAGGAGTTCGATGATGAATTTGTACTCGGCGATGTGAAATACCACCTGGGGGCCACCCTGCAACGCCCTACCCATGGCGGCAAAACGGTACACCTTACCCTGGCCCCCAACCCTTCGCACCTTGAAACCGTCGGGCCGGTGGTTCAGGGAATTACCCGGGCCAAAATTGACCAGCAATACGCGGGCGACACCGACAAGGTCGTCCCCATCATCATCCACGGCGATGCTTCCATTGCCGGACAGGGCGTGGTGTACGAACTGGTGCAGATGTCGGAACTCGAAGGTTACCGCACCGGAGGCACCATTCATCTGGTGGTCAACAACCAGATCGGCTTCACCACCAACTACCTCGATTCACGCAGCAGTGTCTACTGCACCGATGTGGCCAAAACCATACAGTCGCCCATTTTTCATGTAAATGCCGACGATGCCGAAGCCGTGGTATACGCCATTGAACTGGCCATGGAATACCGGGAGAAGTTCGACAAAGATGTCTTTATCGACCTGCTCGGTTACCGCAGGTATGGTCACAACGAGGGCGACGAGCCACGCTTTACCCAGCCCGTTCTTTACAAAGCCATCGAAAAACATCCCGATGTCAGGCAGCTGTATGTTGAGAAACTGATCAACGAAGGCATCATCACACGTGAGGACGCCGACCGGATTGAAAAAGAAGTTTCAGCAGTGCTTGAAGAGCATCTGGCCGCTTCCAACCTGGCAGAGAAAGCCAGGGTCACCCCTTTTCTCGGACCTACATGGAGCAACATCCGCGTAGCTGTGAGCCACGACTTCGACAAATCACCCGATACCGGAGTCGAAATGGACATCCTTTCAGAAATCGGCAACCGCATTACCGACCTTCCGGCCGACAAAGCCTTCAACAGAAAACTGGTGAAGCTGATGCAGGACCGCAAAGCCATGCTGCAGCCGGGTGGCAAGCTCGACTGGGCCATGGGCGAACTGCTGGCCTATGGAACCCTGCTCATGGAAGGAATTCCGGTCAGACTCAGCGGTCAGGATTCACAGCGGGGCACTTTTTCGCACCGGCATGCTGTGCTGACCCTCGAAGACTCTGAAGAAAAATACATCCCCCTCAAAAACCTCGGCTCCGGCCAGGCAGCGTTCGATGTGTACAACTCCCCGCTGTCGGAATATGGCGTACTCGGGTTCGATTACGGCTACTCGCTGGCATCTCCCGAATCGCTCACCATCTGGGAAGCACAGTTCGGCGACTTCTTCAACGGTGCACAGATCATCATCGATCAGTACCTCAGCAGTGCCGAGGATAAATGGCGGGTAATGAGCAACCTGGTTCTCTTTCTCCCGCATGGATACGAAGGACAGGGGCCCGAGCATTCGAGCGGACGAATCGAGCGCTTTCTCTCGTTATGCGCCGAAAACAACATGCAGGTGGTCAACTGCACCACCCCTGCAAACTTCTTCCACCTGTTGCGCCGGCAGCTGAAACGACCATTCAGAAAACCTCTGGTTGTGTTTACGCCAAAGAGCCTGTTGCGTCATCCTTCCTGTGTTTCATCACTGGAAGAACTCAGTCAGGGAGGCTTCCGCGAGGTAATAGATGATGAGCAGGCTGATCCTGACAAGGTAAACCGGGTGATCTTTACCAGTGGCAAGCTCTACTACGAGTTGCTCGACGAGAGAACGAAACGCGGCACCCATGAAGCCATCGTGCGCCTCGAACAGCTATATCCTTTCCCCAAGGAACAGGTTAAAGCTGTGCTGGCCAGATATCCCAATGCGGTGCGACATGCCTGGGTACAGGAAGAACCCGCCAACATGGGGTCCTGGTCTTTTATCCTGAGAAACTTCAAGGAAACAGACATATTGCTGGTGGCGCGCCCCGAAAGCGGCAGTCCGGCCACCGGTACAAGCAGGCTCCAAGCCGTGCGCCAGCGCAAAATCATCGAAAAAGCCATTGG
>CALMDN010000503.1 GCA_937864935.1 uncultured Bacteroidales bacterium | reverse complement strand
ATCCAACCCGGTGACCATCATCAGCATAGGTGGAGCCACCATCACCGATGTAACAACTTCTGACGAGATCTGTACCGCCGGGAACGGATCAATTACCGTGACCGCCACCGGAACCGGACCACTTGAATACAGCATCGATGGTGGAATCAGCTGGCAGTCAGACCCGTTGTTCAGCAATGTGGCAGCCGGAAGCTATACCGTTTCGGTGCGTGATGCCTTCCTTTGTGTGGTCACCTGGACAATACCGGTAGTGGTGAATGATCAGGCTGCTCCGCTGATCGTGAACCTTGAGCGCACCGATGCCACCAACGGCCTGCCCAATGGCACCGTAAACATCGTGGCAAGCGGAGGCCTGGCGCCGCTGGAGTATCAGGTGGATGGTTCAGGTTATCAGTCTGCCTCTGACTTTACAGGCCTGAGTGTAGGCACGCATACAGCCTTCGTCAG
Source organism: uncultured Bacteroidales bacterium (assembly GCA_937864935.1). GTDB lineage: Bacteria > Bacteroidota > Bacteroidia > Bacteroidales > Lentimicrobiaceae > Lentimicrobium. The sequence goes on along the minus strand of CALMDN010000503.1, from coordinate 4,923 downwards.
GGATGCCAATGGTTGTATCACCACAGAAGAATTTGTGATTGGTAACATCGTTACCGGTGAGGTTGAGATTCTGGCTTCGACCATGGAGTTCTGTCTCAATCTGCCAATCGTGGTTCCTGTTGAATCGGAGAACTTTACCAACATCGGCTCCTTTGAAATCGAACTGGAATTTGACCCGGCCATCCTCACATTCAACAACCTGATCAACTTCAACAACAACCTGAATGCAAACGGATTCAGCACCAGTGTTGCAGGAAATGTTCTCACCATCCGCTATTCTGAATTCAGCGGGTCGGTAAGTGTTCCTTCGGGAGAACAACTGTTCGGCATCAATTTCACCGCACTTACCCCCGGCAACAGCGACCTGATCTGGAATACCCTGCAGTACACCATCTATACGGCCGAAGGCTACGAAATGCTGGCCCTCTTCACTCAGGGTGAGGTACAGGTGCTGCCTGCTCCGATGATCGAAAGCAACGGAGGCGGAACCTTCTGCGCCGGAGAACCAGCCACCATCAGTGTTTCCTCACTAGACGGACAGGCATTGAACTACCAGTGGAACGGACCGGGTGGATTCAGCAGCGCACTTGAAACCATTGAATTCCCTGAACTGACAGTGGCACAGTCGGGACTTTACAATGTGGTAGCCACCAACGACGATAACTGTATTTCAAGGCAGGAGATCAACCTGATGGTGAACCCGAGTCCGGTAATCAGTCTGGCGCAGACAGATTCGCTGTGTGCAGGAACCGACCATCTGCTGGATGCCGGATCGGGTTACGAAAGCTACCTCTGGCAGGACGGCAGTGTGGTACAGTCGCAGCTGGTAAGGGCTGCAGGTGAGTATTCCGTACAGGTAGTCAATTCCTATGGATGTACCGGTGAGTCAACAGTTTGGCTGGTTCCATGTACCCTCGAGATATCGGTACCCAACGCCTTTACTCCGGATGCCAACAACCTGAACGATTTATTCAGACCGGTGATTGAAGGCGAGATTCAGCCGGCCTGGTTCAGCCTGATGATCTACAACAAGTGGGGACAGCTGATCTACGAAAGCAACGATTACAATGCAGGATGGGACGGCACCTTCAACGGAATGCCGGCACCTTCAGGGGTTTATGCCTATGTGGTAAGTTTCAGGGTACCTGGTTACATCAATTCTACACTTAACAGTCCTGTAAGAGGTTCGGTGACCTTGCTGCGGTAATAATCCGGTGGGCATGTGATGGGGAAGCGCGCGTAATTGCCTCATCCCCCCGCCCTTCTCCCAACGGGAGAAGGGAGCTGAATCCTACTATAAAATACGATACAGTTGGCGCGCGTCTTATTTTCTCCTGTTGGCGCGCGTCCCCTGACCTGTCTGCCTGGCATACTGTCTGCCTGAATGCAACAGGCAGTCAGGCAGACAGGCAGGCGCGTGCCCCCATGCCCTGTGGCTTCGGTACATTTTTCGGAAACATAATTTGACATCACATCGGCATTGATCCCGAAAAACACTCAGCCACCGGACTTTTCATCATCAGTCACATAATGCCATTTTCACATCAGATGAAACGAATTCTCCGAATGAAGCAGAATGTCATCGCCTTGTCCTCCCTTCCCCTGGTCTCCTTGTCACAGCCTGGATGACGAAATCTGCAACCGAAGCAGGATGCGCCCAATGCTCTTACCTCATGTTGTGGAATACATTGGTGATGTCCTCGTCATCATCCATGCGCTCGAGCATCTTCTCAACGTCGGCCTGTTGTTCGGGCGTTAGGGTTTTGACATCGTTGGGGATGCGTTCAAAAGCAAAGGATTTGATTTCAAAGTGGTTCTCTTCAAGGTATTTCTGGATAGGCCCGAAAGAGGTGAAATCTGCGTAGATCATCATCTCGCCCTCTTCGGCAAAGACTTCCTCTACACCATAATCAATAAGTTCAAGTTCCAGCTCTTCAATTTCCACCCCTTCTTTCATGGCGACCTTAAAGGAGCATTTGCGCTCAAAAAGGAAATCGAGCATTCCCATGGTTCCAAGGCTGCCTCCATTCCTGACAAAATAACTGCGCACATTGGCGACGGTACGGGTGGGATTGTCGGTAGCCGTTTCAACAACCACGGCAACACCATGCGGTGCATACCCCTCGTAAACCACTTCCTTGTAATCGGTAGAGTCTTTTGAAACCGCACGTTTGATGGCCCTTTCAACATTCTCCTTGGGCATGTTCTCACTCCGGGCAGTCTGAACCAGCAGCCTGAGTTTGGGGTTAAGGGTCGGATCGGGACCACCGGCCTTTACAGCGATTTCAATGTCTTTACCCAGTCTGGTGAAAACCCGGGCCATGTTGCCCCAGCGTTTCATTTTGCGTGCTTTGCGGAACTCAAAAGCTCTTCCCATAATTCTCGGAATTGTTGTGTTTAGGGGTACAAAATTAACCTGAATCCGCTTGAAACACAACAAAAGGGGAATTTTTCCCTTAGACCGGAAGGAAACAGGGTGTGTATGTTATTAGTTTGCAGGCCGGCAGTCCGGCCATTCAGCTGACCAAAGCTTGAAGATCATGGATCAATATTATTGAATAAAGGGTAAATGTCTTCAACTTTACTGCCAAAAAGGAATAATAAGTTGCTTGAACAGCCAGTCATCCTGAAGTCGAAAGATTTCCAGGTGAATAGAATTTGAATTTCTATCTCTAAGAGACTGTTTAAAATTATTATTTCGATTTTCAACAGGCCCGTCCTTTAGGGCGGGTTGCGAATAAAATATCACAGACAAAGGCAAAATCCTGAAAAATTTGTAAATTTCATTATAAATTTTTCAGGATTTTGCCCCTTTTTTCTGGGTATTGTTAACCCCGCCCTAAAGGACGGGCCTGTTCATAGGGCTCAGAAAAATTTAAACAGTCTTTTAATAGACGGCCGATGATCAGGGATTCTTCTTTTCAACAATGGCGCTCCATTTTTCGGTGCTAGAACCCAGCACATGGTTGATGCGGTTGAAATAATCATCCACCTCGCTTATTTTGAGTTCACGCGTGGAAGAGATAAATTCCAGCTCCCGCTGGATATCGAGCAGTTTGTAGAAAATGTCGCGCTCATGCTGCCACAATTCACGGGCCCGGCGCAGCTCCGACCACGAACTGATGGCTGCTGTGGAGGCCGTTAGTCCAAGCACCACAAACTGTATGAAGCTGTCGGCATATTGCGGAACCACCAATCCGGCTCCGGCAACCACGGTGGTGACGGAGGTGAGTATGATAATGGTTTTCTGATACTTACGGTGAAGCAATTTATGATCGTGCGATTCCTTTCCGAACCGTTCGGTTTCACTTTTGAGGATCTGGCGTAAAGATTCCACCCCCTGATGGCTTTTTTCCATGTTGCTGCTGTTTTTTAATACATCAGTAACAACAGAATGGCCGAAATGTTAATGCATCTCAGGCGGTGAAACAGACAACAGCCTTCTGCAACAGCATCAATGCTGTACAACGATCTTCCGCTGAGCCAACATCACCCCTTGTGAATCGGTGATAAGCAGCAGGTAGATCCCATCGGGAAGGCTGCTTACATCGGCACGGAAATTCTCCCTTTCCACATCCTGTTCCAGAAGTTTCTGCCCCGACAACGACTGAATGCTGAGCCGGTGATTGCTGGTCATGGAAACATCAACCCCCACAACAATCTGGTTGTCGGCTGGTACCGGCCAAACGCTGACTTTCCGCTGAAGGGCAGCATCGGTGAATCCGGTGGGTGAATTGTTGACCGGAATGTGAAAATCGGCGCCGTTGTTGTTGTTCCAGGTATTGTTGTCGTAGTGGATCACAAAATCAACCTGGTTCACCACCTGACCCGCATTGTTGAAAGGACCCAGCTGAATGGTGATGTTGTTCTCCGCATCCGGACCTTCCATTTCCGATTCAATGGCAGGCCCCGATCCGTTAAACAGGGTTGAACCCGCCGGCCAGTAAGCTGTTGCGGGTGTCTGCCAGGATTGGTTGCCTGTAGTCACTCCCCAGTGCAGCTTTGCGCCGATGTTAACATCGGTCTGGGTAATGGTGATCACATCGTTGAGGGTCGGGTTGGCCGGCGTCCAGAAAACACCGCTTTGTCCTCCCCCACCCGTATTGGATGGCCCGACGTACACATGCTGAATGGCTGATTTGGCAACATTGCCTTCATTGTCAGTCACTTCTACATAATAATCAAGCAGTTTCTCCGCGATTCCCTCTATCTCCGCATAGTATTCTCCGGCAATGTAATCGGGCAGGATAAAGAAATTCACCTCCGGATTGCCGGTAACATTTCCTGTCGGGAAAACACGGTGAGTCATCGCAATACTCTGCCATTGCTGAACCCCGGAACCACCGGCGTAGGTATCGTTCTGGTTGTCCGACAAGGGATTCACCCCGTCGTTGTCAATCCTGTATTTCAGCACAGCACTCTGAATTCCGGCAACATCATAGGCAAAGGTCCACACATGAAAGTCGGAGCTGTTCTGGTGCTGCTGGTATCCATAATTCGGACCAAATCCGGTGCCACCGGGATTGTAGGGATATCGCTGCGGCACAAAAACGGTGGGTGGGGTATTGTCGGTGCCTGCGTGTGCGCTGATCACCTGGTTGGCAAAACTGCAGGCTTTGTTACAGGCCAGCGACTGTTTCACCTCCATGTCAAGGGAAGTACCGTAATACATGTAACCGCTGTTGTACGCCGGAAGAAGGTAATGCCAGGCTTTTTCTGCTTCATTTGACTATGCTGACGGATTCACAATAGCCGCGATATTCAGGGTACCCTGCAGGTCTTCGGCCATCTGAACCCGGTTCTCTGCAGCCACCAGCACAGCCCAGTTGCGGGCATCCTCGGTCCAGCCATCGGGGTTGAACGCATAGCCGGAGGTGTACATCGGCCAGAGCCAGTTGATGAACTGGGGGTGCCCCCAGTCGT
>CALMDN010000502.1 GCA_937864935.1 uncultured Bacteroidales bacterium | reverse complement strand
GATTAAAATATCATCCACCAGGGTATTGAGCACTGTGGAAATTCCGGTTTTGATATACTCTGGTATTCCTCCGGTTTTGAGATAAGTCAGAACAGCATCCTTTCCGTTTTTCAATTCTCTGAAGGTGATAAATTCCATGTAAGAGAACGGAAAAAGTTCCATCGAAAGATGCCTTCCCGTCAGATGTGTGCCAAGCTCAATACTTAACATCGAAGCGTTCGATCCGGTAATATATACTTTATAGCCTTCACGTAAAACCTGATGAATATACTTCTCCCAGCCCTTAATTATTTGAATTTCATCAAAATACAATACCTTAACCTGTTGCCTTTCAACCTCCCGGTGAAGGCGTGCGAGATCCCCGGTTTCAAATCCTGATAAGCGTATATCATCAAAATTAAGGAACAGGGTATTTCCCACGTCTTTATGCAGTAGTTGCATAAGCAATGTACTCTTACCGCATCGCCGCATACCGGATATTATGGTTGCAAATGAATCTGCGGTTGGTATATCCCTCAGTGCAGCGCGGGTAAACCCCAAATCCTGTTTTAAGAAAGTGTCTCTTTGAGAGTTCACCACCAAAGCTATTTCTTCCTGCCTTATCATAAAATGCTGATGGATTACATTGTGCATTACAAAGATAACATATCTTTCATTATAAATGGAAGATAATTTACAGTATAGTGAATAAAAGAAGCAATTCCCCTCTTAAGCGCTCCAAGAGCCAGTAACGATAAAACCCGGCGGCAGCAATCAGCATAAAAAATCACCCGGCTGTTCTGTGCCATCGGGTCATCTTTACCATTCCACCGCACCCTGCCCTTATCCCGGAAAAAAAAGGCCAATATGAGAAGGTTGAGAAGTTGATCTCAGATCAGTATCCGGTTTGGAGAAGGCATTACCCGGAGCAATCCCCTGGCCAGGCCAGGCTGCCCTTTCAGGGCGCGGGTTTGTGCTCAATCATACAAGGGTGTTGGGTAGGGCCAATGATCTTCAGAACTCACTATTCAACATGCTGCAGATGAAAAAATATCATGAAACGAATGCCCTACCTTCAAATTTCCGACCTCTGACCTCTGACTTCTGACCTCCGACCTCCTACCTCCGCCTCTGTTCACACCGTTTAATAATTGTTCCGGATCAGGGTTTAACCTGCCCCTTCAGGGCGAAATTTTCTCTTCTTACCTGTGTTCCCGGGGCGTTGCCCCGGGCTCTGCTAAGCTGCCCTTTCAGGGCGCGGGTTTGTGCTCAATCAGGCAAGGGTGTTGTATAGGGCCAATGACCTTCAGAACTCATTACTCAACATGCTGCAGATGAAAAAGTATCATGAAACCAAAGCCCCACCTTCAGATTTCCGACCTCCTACCTCTGACCTCCGCCTCCCCTTTTTACTTCAGACTTTTTCCTTTTTACTTCAGGTATACAACTCAATGCTGATCCAGCCCATTCATCATAAAGATACTGTGTCTGATGGTTCCGGTGATTTCAGCCATGTATTCCTCCACTGCCCTCACACTGCCGGGCAGGGTATAAACCAGGGTGTTGCCGATCACACCGGCCACTCCCCTGCTGATCAGGGCATTGGGCTTTTCAGCGCCGTATTTCGTCCGGATAAGTTCCATAATACCCGGAATCTCTTTATCAAGCATGGGCTTAACAACATCCACAGTAATGTCGCGCGGCCCGATGCCGGTACCACCGGTAGTTATCAGTATATCGTTGTCGGCCGCACGGAGGATCTCCTGCTCCAGCATGGCCTTCTCATCAGGAATTACCACATTTTCAACCTGGACTTTCCATCCGGTTGATCTGAAAAATTCCTCAAGCAGCCGGGTTACCAGCGGCCCGCTGCGGTCTTCGTATTCTCCCGAAGAAGCCCTGTCGCTCAGGGTGATGACCCTGGCCCTGAATACCCGCGGCACATATTGCAGTGTATTGCCGGCCTTCACAGTTCCGGGTTTCAGCACCCGACAGAAGATTCCTTCCTTGGGCATTACACAATTGCCGACTTCGCGGTAGATGGCACAGCGGTCGCCGTGGCATTTTTTACCGATCTGGGTGACCTCCAGTAAGGCATCCCCGATCACAAAACGGTCGAAGGGCTGAGTTTCATAAAGCAGTATGCCTTCGGTAGTGATGTTCTCGGCAAACTCCCCGTACCGTAGCGGCCGTTTAGCCTGCTTTTCAAACTTCCGGAAGCTTTCGGTTCCGAGCAGACTCACCTGACGGTGCCATTTCCCTGCATGGGCATCGCCCTTCACACCGGTTCCGTCAAGCTCAATCGAAGCGACAGCATCCTTGACTGTGCCTTTTTTCTGAGAAATATTTACTGAGACAACCCTGATTTCCATAGGTACTGTTTTAAAAATTATTAACTGCAGAATCCGTTGCCGGCGGCTGCCTTTTCATCCCGGTAACGGAAGCCGGCTGAAGCCAGCATCCCCGACGACAATAGCAACGAAAGTCCAAGCGCCATATAGAAGATTCCTTCAGCAAAGGCCGGCAACAAATGCAGCCGTGATACCATGATCCCGGAAAATACCATCGCGGCAATGAGCAGGTAACTCTTCCATCCGAAGAAAGCAAAGGCACAGGGCCTGTTGCTGCTCAGGGCAGTAATCCGCCGGATATGTCGCCGGCTAACCCTGAGAAAGACCATCCTGAAGAAGACGGCAAAACCTGCAATGCCCAATATCAGATCCACCCACAGGGAAACCGGCGCCTGCAGCAGGGAGGCCAGCGCGGCCATTAACACCCTCCAGGATGCGAAAGCCCACACGAAAGCCGCCATAAAGAACAGGCACCGCCTGGGTACCGAGGGTTTGAACCGTTCTCTATTCATGATGCCCCTGCTGCTGAAGATCGGCCTTTGTTTTACCGAGCAAGCTGATGGGTCCGATAACCATCTGTTTGTCAACTGCTTTGCACATATCGTATATGGTCAACAGGGCAACACTTACCGCTGTAAGGGCTTCCATTTCGATGCCGGTCTGCCCCAGACAACGCACCATTGAACTGACCTCCACGCCGGTTTCTGTGAGCGATGCCTTCACTTCAGCCTTTGTTATCTGCAGCGGGTGACAAAGCGGTATCAGCCGGCTGGTCTCCTTGGCTGCCTGAATACCGGCAATCTCGGCCACGGTGAGCACATCCCCCTTTTTCATCTGATTTTCTCGGATCAGGCGAATGGTTTCAGGGGCCAGAGCAATGCTTCC
>CALMDN010000501.1 GCA_937864935.1 uncultured Bacteroidales bacterium | reverse complement strand
GTGTGCGGGGCCGAGAGCCGTCAGAAATACCTCAACCATTACATTGTCCCCTGCACCTACAGGGACTATCAGACAGCCTGTGATAATGAAATTCCCGACCGCTGGTGGCAGATGTACCAGAAGCTGATGTAATTGCAAAGGCTTTTTCCGGGTATAAACCTTAAGAGCAGTTCTATTTTCCGAGAATCTTCCCGGGGTTCTGATCAACAAAGCCCTTCCAGCCTTTGTAGCTTTTTCCCTGGCTTTCGGGCTCGCGCTGAAAATAGTGGCAAACCGCCACCGCCACGGCATCGGTGGCATCCATCAGGGTGGGAACTTCTCCCATTTTCAGCAGATTCCCCAGCATACCGGCTACCTGTTCCTTCGAAGCATTGCCATTGCCGGTAATGGATTGTTTGATTTTTCTCGGCGAGTACTCAAAGATCGGGATATCCCGGTACAGCCCGGCTGCCATGGCAACCCCCTGCGCCCTTCCGAGTTTCAGCATCGACTGAACGTTTTTACCGAAAAAGGGTGCTTCAATGGCAAGTTCATCGGGATGGTGCTGGTCGATGAGTTTCAGCACCGATTCGAAGATCATTTTTAAACGCAGGGGCTGGCTGTCTTTATAGGTAAACCTGAACACATCGAGTGCGATCAGCTCAATTTTCTTACCTTTATCAGCGATAAGGCCATACCCCATTACCTGGGTGCCGGGGTCAATGCCAAGAATAATCCGCTCGCTTTTCATAAGTTGTTCAGGCAAGAAAGATGGAGTTAACTGCAAAGGTAAAGAAAACCCTCAACATGGGCCTTCGGGTTGCGGTTGTCCTGCTTTCCCTCTGGTTTATCTATCTCCAGGTATTCCGCACCGGTGATACCCAATGGTTTACCGGTGGTTTTACGCAATGGTTCCGGGATAGCGGTTTTGAAGCTTACTTTTTGCCTGCCCTGTTGCTCATGCCGGTGAACTGGGGTCTCGAAGGCCTCAAATGGAGAATGCTGGCCCTGCATGTGAGGAACTTGTCATACGGCGAAGCCCTCCGCTCTGTGCTTACCGGAATCTCTTTCAGCCTTTTTACCCCCAACAGGGTTGGCGATTCAGTCGGAAGGATATTCTCGCTCAGGATCAGCGACCCACTGAACGCGGTGCTTCTGGCGGTGGCCGGAAGCCTGGCCCAGATCATCGCAACCTGCTTTTTCGGTTCTCTTGCTTTCCTGTTTTATATCCGCAGGTTCATCGATTTCCATGAATCATGGCAGACATTCTTTTTTGCCGGACTGGTGATTTTTGTGGCAGTCATCAACCTGCTGATGCTGATGCTTTATCTGCGTACTCCCGGGGTGTCGGCAGGGTTTCATAAAATGATCAAACCAGGCTGGCGGAAAATTCACGGTTATATTTCGGTGTTGCAGAGTGTGCGCAGGAGGGTTCTGGGCAAGGTAATCCTGCTGAGCTTTCTCAGATACCTGGTTTTCAGTTTTCAGTTTTATCTGATGCTCAGGGCTTTCGGTATCGATATCCCCTTGCTCAATGCGCTTGTGTTGATCGCGATGACCTACCTTGTGATGACTGCCATACCGACCATAGCGCTGGCCGACCTGGGAATCAGGGGCTCTGTGGCCATTTATTTTATCGGCTCCTGGTTCGCACCTTCCGTGCACGCTTCCGCAGGAATCTTACTGGCTACAGCCATGGTCTGGATCATTAACCTTGCGGTTCCGGCCCTTGCCGGGCTACTGTTTATCGGCCGGCTGTCCATCTTCAGAAAATAGACAACAGATGGAACTCCCGCTTTATACAATACTATCGTTCTCGGCAGCTTTCCTGTATCTGCTGCTGCTGCTGTGGATTACCACAGGCTGGTACAGGCTGGGGAAGAAGAAACTCAGCCCTGAAAATACCGCGGTTACTGTAAGTGTTGTTGTGCCGGTACGCAACGAGGCAAGGGTCATTTCACGCTGCCTCAGCAGTCTGACAGCCCAGCATTATCCTGAAGACAAGTACGAAATTCTCGTGGTCGATGATCATTCCTCCGACGATACGGCCCGGATTGTTCAGACATTTGTTGACAACCATGCCGGAGTTAAGGTAAAATTATTGCCGCTCGCTGCTGAAAGTGGCAAAAAGCAGGCGATCCATCATGCCGTGCAGCATGCCACAGGCAAACTGATTCTGTGTACCGATGCTGATTGCCAGCATCCGCCGGCCTGGATAAGGGCAATGGCAGATTGTTTTGCCGCAGAAAAGCCTGTTTTTATATCCGGGCCGGTGATGCTCAATACCAGGGGAGGATTTGCAGGATTGTTTCAGGAAACGGAATTTGCCTCACTGATTGCCTCCGGTGCGGGTTCCATCGGTATGAATACCCCGACCATGTGCAATGGGGCCAATCTTGGGTTTTCGGCAATGGCTTACCGCCGCCTGGACAACGATGCCATGAGGCATTCGATCGTTTCGGGGGATGATGTTTTTCTGATGATGTCGCTGAAACAGCGATACGGGCCTGAAAGGGTCAGGTTTCTCAAAAGCCGCGATGCCCTGGTGGTTGCTGAAGGAAAAGACACGCTGTCTAACTACCTGAAACAGCGGTTCCGCTGGGTTTCGAAGAGCCACGCTTACCGCGACAGTTTCCTGATATTTACGGCATTAACCGTATTTGCCTGTAACAGTGTTATCCTGCTAACTGCCGTTCTGGCGATGGTTGACGGGGATTTTTTGCAGCTCCTGTGGCTCCTTTTTGCTGTAAAAGTGATTGCCGATTTCTGGCTGCTGGCTTCATTTATGTCGTTTGCAGGAAAAGCCCGGCACCTCTGGCTGATCCCATTGTTTCAGCCACTGGTGATTGTATTTACGGTTGTTGCTGCGGTTGCCGGGAATCTGTACAGGGGAGAATGGAAGGGCCGGCGGGTGAATTAATGATTCTGCATTTTCCTGTGAAACCCCTCAGGTTCCATGTGGATGGTGCTGACGATGCCGGTAATTTCCTGAATCCTCGACTCGATCCGCGTGGCTATTTCATGCGAATCGAAGAGGCTCAGGTCGTCGGGCAGCCTGATGTGGAAGGTCATCTCTATGTGCTCGCCATAGCGGTGAATATGAAAATGATGGGGTTTCATCTCGAGCAGACTTTCATCAGCACAGATTTTTTTGATGGTATCGATCAGTTCATCTTCCGGCACTTCGCCCATCATGGTGTGCATGGCATCGCGCAGGATGTCGTAGGCTGCATAAAAAATCAGCAGGGCAACGATGATGCCGAGCACCCCGTCGACCCACCACACATGCTTCCCGGCGAAAATACCGACAAGGATAACAGCAGAGGAGATTGAATCACTCCTGTGGTGCCAGCCATCGGCCTTCACTGATTTCGAGCCTGTTTTTTTTGCAATGGCAAAGGCATATTGTGCCAGTGCTTCCTTCGCCACAATGGATACCACCGTGGCAACAATGGCAAAGTTGCTGTAGCTGACCAGTTCGCGGGTGCGCAGCCTGCTGACTCCTTCAAGCACAAAGTTGAATGCAACCACACTGAGGAGCACGCCGATAACAAGGGCGGCAATCAGTTCGGCCCTGCCATGCCCGAAAGGATGTTCTTTGTCGGCTGGTTTTGCCGAGATCTTTACCCCGGCCACCACCACAACCGAAGTAAGTGAATCCGATAAGGTGTGCCAGGCATCTGCGATGATGGCAATGGACCCTGTGGATACCCCTGCCCAGAATTTCAGGATGAACAAAGCGCTGTTGGCCAGTACCGAAACCCAGCCTTCCCGCTCAGCCATGTGCTGGTTTGTTGAGTTCATGGTTTGGATTGGTTGAGGTTGCCGGCAGGCTTCATCTGCAAGTTGTTAAACAAAACAGCCTCAGCAAGTTGAAGGTCTGCCGGTGTGGTTATTTTAATGTTGTCGCGGCTTCCTTCGAAAAGCTTCACAGGATATCCGCTGGCTTCAACCAACGAGGCATCGTCGGTGAATCCTTCCGGGTGCTGCCTCTGGTAAGCTTCTTTCAACAGGGAGAGCCGGAAGCACTGCGGTGTCTGCACACTTCTGAGTGCATTGCGGTCGACCGGCCGGCTACCCTCCTCTGTAACAAGCCTCACCGAGTCATCAAGCCGGATTACCGGGATGGCCGATCCATACGTTTCTGCCAGACGGAAACCTTCGAGAATTACGCCGGCCTTCACCAGTGGCCGCACACCGTCGTGTATGGCAACAACTGCTTCAGGGGATGTTATCAGACTCAGCCCGTTTTTCACCGATGCGCTTCTGGTTTCACCTCCGGTTGCAATCTGGTGAGGGATGCTGAAGGCATAATCGCGGCACAGCGCATTCCACAGCGGTTTGTGTTCAACGGGCAACACCAGAATTATTTCTGCTTCAGGGCAGGCATCCGCAAATGCCTGCATTGTCAGCATAAGTAATGGTTTCCCGGCAAGAAGCAGGAACTGTTTTGGCAATACCGCTCCCATTCTGACACCGGAACCGCCGGCTACAACGATCACATACCTGTCCACTGCCTGAGTTTTTTTACAAACCTACATACAATTTTTCAAAATAAGCTTTATGCTATTGTTAAATCGGGGCGCTGTAACTCCCGGCGTATGACCTGACATTGCGGTATCGGTTGTTTGTTCCTGAAAAGCACGGTTGGAAAATCTGATTGAGATAATAAAAAAGCCCCTGATATTCAGAGGCTTTAAGGATTTCTTCAAATCGGATTACAGAATCAGCATGGCATCGCCGTAAGTAAAGAACTTGTACTTTTCGGCGATGGCCTCCTTGTAGGCTTTCATCAGGAAGTCGAAATCGGCAAAGGCTGCCGTCATCATCAGCATGGGCGAAAGCGGCAGGTGGAAATTGGTGATCATACAGGTAGGGATGCTGAATTCGTAAGGGGGGAAGATGAACTTGTTTGACCAGCCCTTGTAAGGTTTCAGCATGCCGGAGATGGCCACGGAGGTTTCCACCGCTTTCATGGTGGTTGTTCCAACCACACACACCTGCTTGCGGTTTTCCTTGGCTTTGTTCACAATGCTGGCTGCTTCTTCTTCAATCAGCATCTCTTCCGAATCCATTTTGTGCTTGGTAAGGTCTTCAACATCAATCGCCCTGAAGTTGCCGACACCCGCATGCAGTGTCACAGAAGCAAAGGAAGAGCCC
>CALMDN010000500.1 GCA_937864935.1 uncultured Bacteroidales bacterium | reverse complement strand
AAAAACTGCTGTTTATACAAGCAAAAATTTACTCCTCTGCAGACCATTTTATTTCAGCATCATAAAAAAACAACGAGTCCGGTTACTGACAATCACAGCCGGAAATTCAATTCCCTGTCTTTGCTGTTTGTGATTTGTATTTAAAAATGTTATGGTTCTGATTATATACAGTATTCTCCATTTCCCGGACCTGTCAGCATAGCCGATGGCTGAATCCGGAGAATTCTCCGGAATATGAAAAAAGCGGAAAACTTCAGTTAACCTGTATTCAGTCATGCTTTCATTTGCCTCAGTTTGTCAGATGAAACAACAATTAAAGAATCTCCGGCATAGATTGCCTGTCCGGGGATTAAAGCAGCAGGACAGTAGACTTCCGGCCAACCTATGTATGCCATAAATCAGGAATACCCGGTCAATGCCAAGGGTTTCCTGAACAACAGCATACAATCACCTGCCTTTATTTCATCAATTTATCCTTGCGCATCTGCCTGATTATCGCTGCGCCAAGTTCATCAATAAATTCCTCCCGGGTCAGTGTTTCAGGTGTTTTGGTTGTCACAGACCAGCACAATTTTCCATTCGCTAAAGAAAAAAGATTGGTTTCTATAAAATATTCGTTACCAGTAATATAATAACCAGGATTGTAATAATCCATCATAAAGTTGCTGTGGTAAGTTTCGTAGTTGTTCGGATAGTTTGCCGGAACCCATTCGTCAGCCAGGGATTTTCTAACCAGCCGCATGGTAATGGCATATTTAAAACCCTCATCAATTAACTCCTGCCTGATTTCAGCCTTTGATTTAAGGATATCTTCACTGCTAAAGGTCTTGTAGGATGGTGAAATGTTGTTGCTGGCATTATAAAACAAATCCTCCATTTTTATCCTGTCAGGTTCGCTCTTCACAAAGGCAAAAACGATCGTTTTCTCATTGACCTCACCTGTAGATACACGCTCTTCAGAAATCCATTTTTTCTCCACTTTGGTAGGAGAAACACAACTGAAAAACAGGGTACTCAGCAGGAATGAAGGGGCTAAAACTTTGATAATAAAATTCATTGTGATGAAGTTAAAGAGTAAAGTAATTGCTATGAGACAAACGCTTGTGTAAGGATGCTGTTATCAAAGTTACAACAACCTAATGAAAGTTCGGGAACTCAGATACCCTGAGTTATAATAACCATAAAAACAATTCATTGTTTAAAATCACCGGAAGAACCAATGCATATTCAAAAATCCACAGGGAAATAACTCTGCTCCTTTTCTCAGGAAAAAAAACTCCTGAAACTTTTGAAGTATTATAATATCAGTAAATACTGATTCAAAAACCAATCATAACCAACACATCAATGATTATATATGAACCTTAATCTGATCCCAGCCACGCAACAGCCTCTTCCATATCGGTGGTCACCTTAACCATCAGGCCACGGTTCTGCGTTACAGTTTCAAAGAATTTTCCGTCACTTACGTTCTCTTTACTACAGACCAGGGCAATTTTTACCAGAGAAGAAACATAGGCGACGGCTTGTTCGGCCAGGTCAAAGGTGTCGAAAACAGTGAGTCTGTATTTCAGCTTCCGCTCATCGCACAGTATCATCCCCGACCGGTTCTCCAGCGCAGCTTCAATGATTGCTTTTCCGTAGGCAAGCACTTCTTCGAGGCTCTCATCTTCACCGGATGCATGTACTTTCAGCAACCTGCCTTCGGGAACAATGGTGTAAGTGATTGCCATTACAGTGCAATTAGAAAAGATATATTCAAAGATAGCTGATTCAGGGCTTAAATGCAATAGCCGGGTATGGGGTTTGCTTCCTCCGGAAATAGCCTGAAATTCTGTATTTTGAGCAGCCTGTCAGGCTGTTTAATTCAAGCTTTGCGTTTCCCGCAGGCTTTGCTACCGCCAAGCAAACCCCAGCCTCCGCTGCCCAGCAAAAACCCGAAACCATACCAGATTCCGTTGTTGTTCGGGGCATATACAGCTATATCATCACGCCAGATCATGAGCACCAGATCAACCGGGGCTATGATGCCATGCCACAATCCATGCCAGAAACCATAGGTTCTGCCGGTTAAACATTCATGAACGACTTCATTGTTCGCACATCCTGACATCAGAATAAGCGCAGCTACCAGGAGAATCAGGAAAACAATTCCATTCGTCGTAACAAGCTTTTTCATAATTCTGAATTTGCCTCTAAAATATAAAATTTTCTTTTCTGACAAAAATATCACCCCCCTGAAACAACATAAAAATCAATATATCAAGATACCCCCACCGCAGCCCGCAGCCACTCTCCTGCATACCTCTGGATTCAGTTTTACTTTGTTCTATAAAAATTTCCGTATATTTGGTTCTGTGAGCACAATAACAACATACAGGGATTTATGGCAGTGAACCCGGTCACCATTATGGACCTCGCGAAGCTGCTGAACCTTTCCAAATCAACAGTTAGCAGGGCCCTGAAGAACCACCCTGACATCAGCAAGGCTACCCGCGATGCAGTGAGGCAGCTTGCCGATGCCCTCAATTATCGTCCCAATTCGGTTGCAGTGACCCTGCGGCACAAGAAAAGCCGGATAATCGGCCTGGTGGTTCCCCAGATTTCCTATTTTTTCTTTCCCTCAGTGGTCAAAGGCATTGAAGATGAGGTCAACAAGCACGGCTATACCCTCATGATCATGCAATCAAACGAGGAATATCTCCGTGAAAAAGAGGCCTGCAATCACCTGATGTCGGGCAATGTTGAAGGAATCCTGATTTCTGTCTCCAGAGAAACAGTTGATTTTCATCACTTTGAAGAGATTATTGATTCAGGGCTGCCCATGGTTTTCTTCGACAGGGTACCTGAAACCTGCCTGGCAGATATGGTTCTGGTTGATGATACCGCTGGAGCATACAGGGCCGTGAAACACCTGATTGAAACAGGCAAAAAGAGAATTGCCATCTGCACCGGTACTCCCAATCTGCTGATCAGCCGTAACAGGCTCAAAGGTTACAAACAGGCCCTTTCCGAAAGCGGTATCAAGGTTGACGAACGGTATATTTTTGAAGGAGAAAGCCCCGAAGAGGTTGAAAAAGAGATGGGTAAGCTGCTTGACTTACCCGATCGACCAGAGGGCATTTTTGCCATCAGCGACCTTACCATGGCTGGCATTATGCAGGCCATATACAGCCGCCGGCTTCGGATCCCTGAAGACATTGGTGTGATCGGTTTTTGCGAGGAGCCTTTCAGCCTTATGTACAACCCGCCGGTCTCAACCATCAGGCCCATGGGATATGAAATTGGCAAAACCGCTGCCAACCTGCTTTTCAAGAAGATACTTGACGGCGAAGACACCCTTACCGTAGGCAGGGTTGAACTTACCGGGGAGCTGATTGCCCGCGCCTCTACCATCGCAGATAAAGGCCGTTAACGGTTGACTTCTCCCCTGTTTTTTCGATACAACTTCAGAACTCAGAAACTGCCTGAATTTCATCAATCTCTGTGAATTCGGAATTCAGAAAGCCACTGTATTCAATATTCGCTTTCATCCAGCTTCTTCAGCCTGGCTGCCGTTGGTGAATACAGGGCATTGAACACCGTTCCGGCAAGCAGTATTCCGGCAAAGATGGTTGCCAGAATGAATCCCACCAAAGGATTTTTGCCGAATGCATCGCTGGCCGCCCCCATGGTCAATGGACCGAAAGCAGCCCCGGCCGCCGTGAAGAAAAGAATAACCCCCGCAACAGCACCATGACTGCTTTTCGGAAAACAACTGATGCCTTTAGAGTTGATGGTCGGGTAAAGTACCGACATAAACAGTCCTGACAACGGAAGCAATATCACCGCAACACCGATTCCCCCGAGGATGCTGAACAGAAAACAGAGAAAAATGGCTGCACTGAACAGTACCATGGCTCCGCTCCAGTTGAAGCGGCTCAGGATGAAAGCACCCAGAAATCTTCCGCCGGCCCTGAGGAAAAAGAAAATAGACAATGAATAGGTGGCTACCAGCAGGAGATTGCCTTCATACTTTTCGAGCAGGGTCGGCATCCACACATAAATGGCCGATTCAACCGCAACATACAGGAAAGCCGCAAAGGAAAACCCCAGTGCATAGGGGTCTTTGAGCATCTTCAGGGTGCGGGCAAGGTTCACCGGCTCTTCCTGTGATCTTTTTGATGCCGGATATTTCACCAGCAGGGATATGCCGATGAGTATCAGGCTCAGCACAGCAGCCACAACATACAGATACTTCCACGCTACCTGAGCCGACAGCAGATAGCTTACCAGAAAGGTGCCCAGAATAGCCCCTACCCCGAAGAAACCTTCCACCATATTCATGGTAGAGGTATGCTCTTTCGTAGAGGTTGAAATATCCCCGATCAGTGCAAGTGCCGCGGTCTTGAAGATTCCGATGGCCAGCCCTGAAATCATCAGCAGCATCAGAAAGAAACCGAAGGAATTTCCCACAATAAACAGCAGGGAGTTGAGCGCAAAAAGCGACAAGCCGACGATAATGGTGGTCTTGCGCCCGAACCGGTCGGCCATAAATCCCAGTGTGATCCCGCCAAGGGCAATGGCTGTCATCGGACCATAGTGCAGCAGTCCTGCCGATGTCATACTCAGATCGAACTGTTTCATCACCACCCGGATTATCTCACCAACAGCATCGGTTGTCATGGCAAACATCATAAACATCAGATAGGTGAGCCATTTGATGGTGAGCAGGTTACGCCTGCTGAGCACTGGTTTGTTGTTGGTCATAAATCAGCTGTTTTTGGTAGGTTAATCAGATAGTGTATGCTTCCAAAAGTCCGTTTTGGTCAGTATATCTGATGACGCTTGTATATGTATTGAGATCAAGGCTCAACAGACAACGGTGATTCCCGTTCTCCCGGGTAAGCTCAATCAGATGGTCAGCAGTTTCACTGATCACCAGCTTTCCGTCGAATGCCGGGTGCGAGTTACGGAACCTGATCAGCTTCAATAACCGCTGTACCACAGGCTTTTCTCCAGCTTCTTTAATTTCGTCCATGGTGAAATTGTGCCGGTTTATCTCGCGGCCCTCGCTGGTTCTGTTTACATTCTCCAGATCATTTTCGCCGGCCAGTAAACCCACGTAATATACCTGCGGGATTCCGGGCGTAAAAAACTGCAGGGCACGGGCAGCAAGGTAGGCATCATCATCCGAACCCAGCACCGAATAATAGGAGCAGCGGATCTGATGTACATCAAATCCATCGGCTGACTTGTGTTTATCTGAATAAACATAGCTGAGGTTGGCTCCGCGCTGCATGCAGATGTCGACCACCCTGCGGGCTTCGTCTGAACTTACCAGATCGTCAAGGTCCGGTTTAACCGGAATCCCGTCGTGACAATCGAGCATGGTGAATTGTCTTTCAGGCCGTGTCAGAAGGTAATGCTTCAGTCTGCTTCCGGTTCTCATCAGCAATGCCTCGAGAATGGCATACGGGAGCACAAAATCGTAAATCCAGAACCCTTTTGAGGCCAGCTTGTATTGAATGGAATGGTGCGAATGAACCTCGGGCAGCAGTGTAATCTTAAGGAGGTCGGCCACCTCCTTTATCCAATCAAGGAAAAGATATACCTCAGGATCGACAAAAAAGCAGCTGGTTCCGGGCTTTTTTACTACATAGCCAACCGCATCCAGGCGGACGATGCGCACACCGTTCGCGGCAAAGTTCTCCAGAAACCGGGTCAGCAACTCCTTCGTCAGTGGCGCGTTGATATCCAGATCTATCTGCTGTGAAGGATCTTCTTTGCCGAAGGTTGTCCATACCAGCGTTCCGGTTTTGTCGGGGCCGGTCTCAAACACCGACCAGGGTTGCCTGCGGCGGAGAAACATCTGCGCCACCTCCCCTTCCACCGGATTTCCGTCAGGCCAGAGTTTGTCGGTAGTAAGAAACAGCTCAGCCCATTGCGACTCCCGCCCGTACTTGAGGAAGTCCTGAAAATAAGCCGATTTTGCTGAGATATGATTGACCATCAGGTCGAGCAGCAGATCGTGATCCTGGCCAATCTCCCTTACATCCTCCCAGCTGCCGAAAACGGGATCAATTTCGAGGTAGGTCAGCGGGGCAAACCCACGGTCGCCCGATGAGGGATAGGGAGGCAGGATGTGAATGCCACCTTCAAAAACACCCGGAAACCACTCCCGGAGAGCCTGATTGAGGTTCCTGAGGTTGCCGCCGAATGAATCGGGGTAAGTAATCAGCTGAACCTTGTTGTTTAACTCCATACGACCCTTATTCAGTTGGTTTTGAAACTTCAAGTTTGTCAGAAATCAGAAAATCAGCCAGAAACCGGTGCCCGGCAATGATTTTATGCTCAGTTACCAGAATGTTCTCCACAAAGGGATCGTTCACCTCATTGCCACGGTTGCGTTTGATCCGGTATGGTAAAGTGTCTTTGTATGTGCTGGTGATGAAAATCCGCGTATCAACCCTGCGTAAAAGCGAAACATAGGTTCCTTCAATGATGATCACCTTTACACCTTCAAGGCTGATACGCATATCGGTAACCGTGTTGGCGTGATAATCCGTGAAAGGAACCACAATGAACTTCTTCCCTGACAGGGCATCGGAAATGTTTTTCTGAAGCAGGTCAAGCCTGACTTCGGCATGCGGACCGAGCCAGTCGGGATCGGCTTTGCGGCGGGCATCGTTCAGGGCAGGTGGAAGCACAAAATAGTTGTCCTGATTCAGAACAACCGAGACAATCCCCCTTCTTTTCAACTCGCGGTAAACAGAGGCCCCGGTTTCGGTTTTCCCTGATCCGGATTCCCCTGCGACGGTAACAACATACACGCCTGATGTGCTTAAAATGCGGTCAGAAATTTCATTCACAATCTGCCGGGCTGCCTGCTCGTGAAGTGATTCAATGGAATTGATTTCAGTATTCATACCCTTAGCGTTCGCTGTTTATTAATTATGCCTGATTCTCTTCACTAAAATAGACAATCCGGCTGAATGCGCTTTTGATTGATTTTTGAAAAACACCGGCAGGCAATATGCTCCTGCCGGTGTCTGCACCAACCATCCTAAACACACCTAGAAGTTATAAATTACGGAGAAGCTGCTGGCCCTTCCGGTAATCGGCCGGCCCCGCATGTAGTTGACGGCATTGTCGGTAAAGGCATCCCCTTCCATTTCCGTGAGGCCGAAAGTATTGAAAAGATTATTCACATTGGCCCTGATTACCAGACCTTTGGTCAGCTTGTACGAAGCAAAGGCATTCACATAGGTAAATCCGGGTAAAACCACAACATTGTCGAACTGGGCAAAAACTTTGGTAGTACCTACGAGGCTGATACCGATGGCTGCTTTCCCGATTCTGTAGGAAGGATTGATGTTGAACATCAGATCGGGAACACGGCGTGGGGTATTGCCTTCCTGGTCAGGGTTGTTGCTTTTCGAGATTTCAGCCCTGGTATAGGTGGCTCCGGCTGTTGTTTCAAAGTTGCCGAATTTTACCGATCCGTCAACTTCCATACCGAACGAGGTATATTCAATGTTGAAAACCTTATCAAATTCTGAATTCTGCTCCGACAATTTTGCATAGAATGCGGTTGCATTGAAGGCTACATTCGATGATTTGTATTTAAAGCCCAGTTCAGCCTGGAAAATCTCATCGGCGTCCAGCCCTTCAATGGTTTTGCCTTCAGCAGTGATATAGGCTGAATAGAGGAGGCGGTCGGCATTGGCCCTGGCACCTTTGCTGATGCGGGCAAATACAGCCTTGTTGTTGTCGAGTTTGTAGTTGGCACCCACTGAATAGGAAAGATAGCTGTAATCATAAGCCACAGCTTTCGGATTGGCATTGTTGAGAACGGTGGTGGTAGAGTCAATGGCAGACATCACACCATCGTTGTTTACATCCACAGGGGTCTGCATGTTGGTGAGGTAATAGCCGTAAGCATTCCCGAAATCGTACCTGAGACTGGCATCGATGTTCAGGTCGCTGGTGATGTCAACCCCGACATTGGCATACGGAGCATCCACACTGTAGCGCATATCGTAACCTCTGGTACAGCAGTTTCCCCAGGCCGGAACACCGTGGGCATACAAACCGTTCTCTGTTGCAGCCACACCATTGGCACGGGTCAGGTTCATCAGTCGTGAGCCATCGGTAGTGATATCGGTCACATAGGCCTGCCACAGCCAGGTCATGTCGATGCGCTGGTAAGCCTTGTAATAACCTGCAGTGAGGTGAATCTTGTCGTTGAACGTTTTGGTCAGATAGAAATCATTGGTGAAGTTATCCAGGCTGTTCATCTCAACATCAAAGCTGTGCACTGTCATCAGCAGTCCGTTTCCGTTCAGCGATGACAATTCAGCTGCAGTGAGGGGAACCCCTGCGTTGGCACCATTGGCATAACTGGCGGTGTACCCTTCCCCGGCAATCGAGGTAGCAATGGCATCGGCGGTATTGATGGCCACCGGGAACGGAGAATTGAATTTCCCTTTGTTGAAGGCCATTCTTGCTTTGTTTTTAACGTTCCATCCGTCGCCGAGATCAAACGAAAACTCTGTACCGAAAGCCGTTGATACAGGGTGCATTCCATCACTGATATCGCTGGTTCTCAGGTTACCGTTTGCATCTACGCCATTCAGTTTCAGGAAGTAAGGGCTCTGAAGGGTCGCAGTCAGCGCATCATAACCTTCTACAGATTCAAAGGTAGGATCTTCTGCAGTGCCGGTTCCTTTTACAGGCATAGGCATATAGCTTATAGCTCTGTCGTTCAGATATTTAAAATATACGCGGGCATAACCCTTCTTAAAGTTCTTGGTAAGGTTGGCCTTGATCTGTCCGCCATAATTGCCTTCGTATCCTGCCTTCCTCGGGCCTTCACCCTGACGGAAAAATCCACCGACATGGAAACTTACATCATTTCCTATAGGTGAACCGTATTCAAAATCGGTCCTGAAGGATTTATAATCCACCCCGAGTGAGGTACCGATGCTACCGCCTTCAACAGCGCCGGTTTTGCTGATAAAATTGATGATCCCTGCGGGTGAATTACTGGCGAATGTTGATGCAGAACCCCCTTTGATGGCTTCAATCCTGTCGGTGGTATAGTCTGACCTGAGGTAAATATCGGCATTCCCGAAAGAAATATCCCCGAACTGCATCACGGGAAGTCCGTCTTCATGCAATTGCAGGAATTTCGAACCACCTGAGGTGATGGGAATACCCCGGACAGAAATGTTCGCATTTCCTTCACCTCCGGTAGCCTCGGAATGAATCCCCGGAATGGCTTTGAAAATCTCAGCGGTGGTAACTGCACCGAACTCTTCCACAGCTTTCGGCCGCATGGTCGACACATTGATACTCGACTCAAGGGCCGATTTCTGGTTTACAACCCCGGTTACCACAATCTGATCCAGCCCGATAAGGTCAGCAGAAAGTTCAAAATCAACATTTACCTGCTGTCCGGCTGAAAGCGTCACCTGTTTTTCAGCATTGCTGTATCCGACATACGAAACCAAAAGGGTATAGCTACCCGGTTCAGACATCTTTAAGACATAACCACCGTCTATATCGGTAATGGTACCGGTACTGGTACCCATTACCCTCACCGTTGCGCCGATCAGGGTTTCTTTGGTCTGTGAATCCATCACTTTACCTTGTATGGTACCGGTGCCCTGTGCAAATACCAGCACTGGCAGGGCTACTAAAGCCATCAACAATTGCAGTAATTTTGTTTTCATGATTGAAAATTTGTGAATAAAATAAATAATTTCCCTTTTTCCCGGTTTGATTCTGAAGTCGGGAGGCGGCAAATGTATATCATGTAACTGCCTGAGTCAACAGGTTTTGGACCCTTTGCAATCGATTGCTGATTTCAACCGGTTGCGCAACCGGTTGCAGTTGATAACTTCTTTAATAAAAATTTGCATTTAAAGAATTCAACCTGAAAAAAACATGGCTTTGGTAAAAAATTCTGTTACTTTCCTCAGGTAAAGGCATGAAAAACAGTTCTCCTGAATATTGCTCCGGGCAAAACCAAAAAAAAATAAAACACTCTGTAATATTCCGGTCATGAAAGCCACCAATGTTTCAAAACATAAAATTATGAAACAGGAACTTTCAACCGGCAATACAGTCAATTCCTTCCGGATCAACCGCTGGGCCTATGCTGCCTTTGTCATACTCTCAGCATTTCTCTGGATTATGGGCGATACCTCCTCTGCAGTCATCAACTTTTCCATTGCTCTTGTATTCGATCCTTTCGATCAGGAGGTAAAATGGGGCCAGCGCCCGCTTTATCAGAGAATCTGGGTCATCGCCCATTTGTGCCTCAGTTTTGCAGGCTTGTTCTATACAATCTTCAGTGATCTGAATCTAAGCCTTTAACTTCGTAACCAATGAAAAAACATTTGCTTATTTTATGCTTCTTCCTGCTCACCTCCGGACTTGTTTCCGCACAGACTGAAGGCAACTCAGGTTCACTGCTCTGGAAAGTTCAGAGCAAAGGAAGCCAGCAGCCATCGTGGATATTCGGCACCATGCACCTGCTCACCAATGCTTATATTGATACCCTTCCTGCCGTAAAAGAGGCGTTTTACTCAAGTAAGACTGTGGCCGTTGAGTTGCTGATTGATGAAACTGTTCAGACGAAAATAATGGAAGCATCCCTGTTGAAGGAAGGTACACTGAAGCAGATCCTTCCCGACAGCTCCTATGCCTTGCTGAACCAGTGGTTTAAAAATGAAGCCGGGATCGACCTGACTGCTTTCGATGCATACAACCCGGTTGCTGTGATGACTTTCGTGATGGGCATTGCCCAGATGAAGTATTTTCCGAATCCTCCGGGAACAGTGCAACTGGATGGCTATTTTGCCGAAGAAGCCCGCAAGGAAAAGAAAGAACTCATTGGTCTCGATACCATTGAAATACAGATAGATGCGCTGTTTAACAGTTTCTCCACAGAGCGCCAGATTGCACTGTTGAATGAATTTCTTCACAGCAACAAAAGTGTACAGGAACAAATCACTTTGTTGTATGATGCATACATGACACAAGACCTTGTAAAAATGGAAGAGCTGATGTACGGTTCCTATACACCGGAAGAAATAGAGGTTCTGCTCGACAACCGGAACAAATACTGGGTTGAGCAGCTGAGTACAAAAATGAGCGAACAATCCGTATTTTTGGCAGTCGGTGCCTTACATCTGCCGGGTGAAAACGGGCTGATTGAGCTGCTCAGGGCCCGGGGATTTACCGTTGAAGCCGTTAAAACCAACCACTGATTGAGCGAAAAGGAATTCTTAGCCAGACTTAAAGAGCACCAGGGTATCGTTTATAAACTGGTGCATCTTTATACCGATACGGAAGAGGACAAAAAAGACCTTTACCAGGAAATTCTTCTGCAGGCCTGGAAGTCATATCCGGGATTCAGGGGTGAGTCCAAATTCAGTACCTGGCTCTACCGTTTGTGCCTGAATACCATTTTTACCCTTCAGAAAAAGATCAACAGGATAGAATACACCGACACCCGGCAATTCGAGGAGACCTTAGCTGCAGAGCCCAATGTCAATGAAACAGAAAGGCTTTACATGGCATTGCGCACCCTGGCAGAAACAGACAGGGCTGTGGTATCTCTTCATCTTGACGGATACAGCAACCAGGAGATCGGTACCATCCTCGGGATTACCCCGAACCTTGTGGGCGTTAAGTTTCACCGGGCCAAACAACAACTGGCTTCACTTTTAAAACAATTATGATGGATACAAAAAAAGTGTGGCAAAACATCAGCGGACAGGAAGAATTGCTGGATGCGCTTATGAAAGAAGGCAATTTCAGCCGACTGCACTCAAAACATCCCCTGTCGAAACTCCGCAGAACTCTGTGGATATCAATCATTCTGGCAGCTGTTATTACTCTGCTCTACATTGTGATGATTTTTCTTATTCCTGTATGGCAGGTGGCTCTGTCGCTGACCATCCTGGCCTTCTATAACCTGTTCATCATAAAAGACAGTCTGAAACTTTATAGAAAACTTCCCGATGGGGTAATTCCCGACCACAGTCTGAAAGAAGAGCTGAGTTCACATTATGATGGGTTTATGCAATGGTGGCATCTACAGCAAAGAATAAGCATCTTCATTTATCCCGTTGCTGCAACCGGCGGGTTTATCTGGGGCGGTATGATGGGATCGGGAAAAGCAGTGGAAGATTTCCTTTACAATCCGGTGATGCTCACCATCCTCGGCATTACCTTACTGGTGCTGGTACCCCTCAGCTACTGGTTTGCCAGAATCCTTTTTCAGCAAATGTACGGCCGGCACCTGAAAAAACTGAAACAGCAGATAGAATCCATGGAGTCATGAATGCAGAAATAATTCCGTTATCATAGCCTGCCTTTCAGAACAAAAATCCAGACCTGCTTGTTCTAAAGAAAAATACTCAGGGAATAGGTATCAACCTGAGTTTCCAGAATTATCATTTTATTTATCTAAAAGGCTTATTACCCATGCCTTAGATATTGATTTAGATTGTATAACCTAACCTTTATAAACAATGAATACTTTAAAATTCAAAAGAAATCTGCTCTCAGGATATTTGCCGGCGGGTTTCATCCTTCTTATTTTGTTCATGACGCTATCATCCTGCAAAAAGGACAAAGATACCGTTGATCCTGCCGGAGGCCTTGAAGCCATCTCCTGGCCACAAAAGTGGGTAATGGTTACAGACCGGGATGAATCCAGCTATTCCTACATATACTCAACGGGGGGGCTTTCCCTTTACAGGGGTGGTGTTGAAAAAACCTACAGCATCAATAACCTGATTGACGAGAAGGATTGTTATTTCGAGGTGATACCGGCAGGTTATAGCGGAACTGACAAATTGTTTCTGATCCGCTCGGTTCAGGAGCCGGATCGCTGGTGGGGATGTTTCCGGACAAACACCCCGTTTGGTGTGGAGGAATGGTTTCTGGGTCAGGATGAGGATGACGACACCCCTGAAGGTGACGATTACCGGTTTATCCTGCATCCGATGCCTGACGCAGACGGCGAGAAAACTTTTGTCATTGAAAGTTTCCTGAAGCGGGGTCAATACCTCGACAATGTTGGTCACACCTTCACAGGCAACGGTCTTTCGTTTGTAGCTTATGATAAGCCGGAGAATGCCCCGCATTATAAAATGCTTAAGCCTTCCGGTGCTGGCATTGGTGGGTAATTTTTTTCCTTGGCCGATTACATCAGTCTGTGTAACAGAAGCCTCCTCATCTGTCCGTGCTACTTTAAAATAAGTTTCTGGTAGCCCGAGGAGTTCCCGTTTTCAGCCCTGACAAAATATACTCCGGCGGGCAGCAGCGAAAGGTCGCACGTTAAGGGGCCTTCCCGGCTGAATTCCCGTTCCATTACCTTGTTGCCGTGGATGTCGTAAACGGTAACCAATCCTCCGTTAAAGGGCCTGATAAATTCCAGCACGAAACTTCCCTCCGAAGGGTTGGGAACCAGGGTGAACCCGGGTTGGTTTTCGGCAGGCCGGTCAGATACGGATGAGGGTTTCTCGAAGCCGGAAATCCGGATCACCTTATTGCCGCCTCCGAAGGTGGAGAACAGGAAATCACCGGTTACCGGGTCAATCAGGGCACCTTCAGCTCCGGTAAGCCCGGTAACCATCTGCCTGACCGTTGACGGTACCGGTAAACCATATTCACCGACTTCATAGACAACTACGGTTCCGTTACCATATGATGAAATGGCCATCGAAAGGTTGGGAAAAGCGGCCGATCCGGCCGGAATATAAGCGATTCCTTCAGGACCTGCAGCCTCGGGATTCACAGATACTTCAGCAACTTTGACTGAAAAGGAATACTGCCCGTTGCTCTCCCGGGTATAAGGTACATTGTACATAATGCCACCATTGTACGAAGAAAAGACCAGGCCACCTGCACCAGGATAACCGGCAGGCACGAAAGCCAGCGCCCCCACCGAAGAAACAATACCGAATTCAGTCAGAGAAATGCTGATATAAGTATTGTCGGGAAGCACCTGCCCGAGTTCATTCATGCTGTACCTGGTGAACAGCAGCGTTCCGTATTGGTCAAAAACGATGCCTCCGTCGTTGTTGGGCGCAGCTACGTAAAGTACTGCTGAACCATTAAAGCCTGTAATACGGTTTGTAACCGCATCTCTGATCAATCCGACAGTATAAAGGCCTCCACCGCTATTGTTGGCACTCCCGCCGATATACAGCGTATTCGGCTGATCCGGCCGTATGGTCAAACCCCCGTATTGTGACGGAAGCTGATCTATGCTGCCAAGATCTGTTAAGGTGTATCCTGCTGCTTCAAATTCAGCAGTCAGACTTTGTGTATTGGCTGACATATAGGTCAGCAGAAACAAAGCCGGCAGACTCTTTCTTATCAATGAAAATGAAGATTTCGTGAAAAGGTGTGTAAGTGTTTTCATTTTGGATGTTTTTGATAACCAAAGTTACGCAGGAATGATGCAAATCTGACATTCAGACCAAACTTTAAGAACCCTTCAGAACCAGGTCCGGAGGTACTCAACCGGGAGATGAGCTTCAACCCTTGTTTTAGCTGTCTGCCGGTTTGTCCCTTTCCTGCATGCAGACAGGCCCGGAATTTAGAGCTTTAAGCAGGTTCCGGAATTCGCAAGTAGTCCCGGATGGTCTAGGCTCCGCTCGACCACCAGGCAACAATTACTGGTCAGGATCG
>CALMDN010000499.1 GCA_937864935.1 uncultured Bacteroidales bacterium | reverse complement strand
GGCATCGGCACGAGAAACAAGCTCTCCCGACTTCACATACGGGACAATCGGCAGGTTGAGACCGTCGTATTGCGTGGGATGGGTGAAACCGACGAGACCGGCTTTCACCATGGCATCGTAGTTCTGGCGGGTTCCACGGGCATAGATCACCTCGTTGTCGACAAGCTGCGGACCTTCCTTATCCACCGATTCGGCATTGGGTGCAATGATTTCACCACTGATCTCGCCGATGATCTCCATGATCTTGTCGTAATTGTCGAGGGCATCTTCAAAATCAAGGGGAGCAAAATCGTATTTCTCCTTTTCGGTATAATCCGACTCTTTCAGCCTCACAATTTTCTCCATCAACGGATGGGTAAGGTGAAATCTCAGGTTGGGATTATCGGTATAGAAATTTTCCATTCTTCAGTGTTTTTACTTCGAGTTCTTTTTGTAAAATTTGATCATTTTGGGGATAACATCGGCCACATTGCCAATGATGGTATAGTCGGCAATCTGGTTGATGGGCGCACTGACATCGGTGTTGATTGAAATGATCTGTGCCGACTGATCCATGCCGGCACGGTGCTGTACGGCGCCTGAAATTCCGCAGGCAATGTAGAGTTTTGGCCTTACCGTAACGCCTGTCTGACCGATCTGACGCTCATGTTCCACAAAACCGGCATCAACGGCAGCGCGGGAAGCACCCACCTGGGCACCCAGAATTTCGGCCAGCTCAAACAGGAGGTTGAAATTCTCCTTTGAACCTACTCCGTAGCCACCCGATATGATTACCTGCGAATTCTTGATGTCGATCCTGCTCTTTTCCATATGCCGTTCGATGATGGTAACGGCGAAGTCGTCGTCCTGGAGTATCTTTTTGGCATCCAGCTTTTTCAGCTTTCCCTTGTATTTCTGGGAATAGACCTCTTTTTTCATCACTCCTTCACGTACGGTAGCCATTTGCGGGCGGGTTTCGGGATTGATGATGGTGGCAATGATGTTACCACCAAAAGCCGGCCTGATCTGGTAAAGCAGATTTTTGTATTCGGTCTGCGTCTTGTTTTCAAAATGATCTCCGATTTCGAGGCTGGTGCAGTCTGCTGTCAGTCCGCAGCGCAGGGCCGAAGCCACCCTGGGGGCAATATCGCGCCCTATGCTGGTAGCACCGAACAGTGCAATCTCTGGTTTCTCGCGCTCGAAAACGTCGAGTACAACAGAGGTATGCGGGAGGGTGGTGTACGGAAAAAGCCGCTCATCATCCGCACAATGGATCACATCCACCCCATAGGGATAGAGCAGTTTCTCCAGATCATTCACTTTGTGCCCGACCACAACGGCCTCCAGTTTAACCCCAAGGTCGTCGGCCAGTTTTTTCCCTTTCGACAGCAATTCAAGGCTCACATCCGCAATGGATTTTTCCTCAGTTACTTCGCAATAAACAAATATGTTGTTCACGTGCTCTTTCTTTTAAATCGTTACTAATAAAGTCGTTAACCAATAATGTGGCTGTTCATCAGCTCTTTCATCAGCCCCTCGATTTCCTTATCGGTGTTGCCGATCATCTTTGAATTCTTGTGCTGGAACACCACATTTTCAATCTTTTTCACCTTGGTTGGTGATCCGGAAAGGCCCAGCATTGCATCCTGGGCATCGAGGTCAGCAGCTGTCCACTCATCGATGAGCAGGTAAGGGCGGTTGTTGTAGAGCTCGGTGTAATCCTTGGTTTCGTTCTGAAGTTCAGTAACCGTGCGGGCATGTTTGTACTTCATCAGCAGCCTGGCAATGCGCTGGCGGCAAACGGGAGCCGAACTGTGAACGGTGATGGCAGCAGGAAGGGTTGAATTCACCACCTCCACACCCCTTTCGAGACGGCGCTTTACGATGATTTTCTTGGCATCTACCGAGATGATCTCTTCACAATAGGTAATCTGCGGAATGCCAAGTTTCTCGGCTGTCTGTGGACCTACCTGGGC
>CALMDN010000498.1 GCA_937864935.1 uncultured Bacteroidales bacterium | reverse complement strand
GGCACGGAAAAGGTACCCTGATGATTCTTGAACACGGAACAACGGAACCAAGGTTTCTCAGTAAAAAACTTATGGATCCCGCTACCGGCGCAGCCTTTGATGAACCGGAGCCAAACTCGTTTTCTTTCAACTCTCCCTATGGAGCCTGTCCGCATTGCAACGGGCTGGGAATCATTACTGAAATTGACCTCAACAAGATTATCCCTGATCCTTCGAAAAGCATCAAGAAGGGTGGTTTCGCTCCCCTTGGAGAAGCCAGGCCAACCTGGATTTTCAGGCAGATCGAAGCCCTGGGCCACAAATACGGCTTCACCCTCGATACGCCGGTGAGTGATATCCCGGAAGATGCTATCAATGCCATACTTTACGGCACCGATGAAGTGCTGAAGGTAAAGAATGAATACCTCGGGGTTACCTCCTCCTATTCGCTGAACTTTGACGGTCTGGTAAATTACATCAATGCCCAGGCCACCGACAACGGAACCAACGGAAACGGTGCCCGGAAATGGGCCGGTAGTTTTATGAATTACCGCAATTGCCCTGAATGCAACGGTACACGTCTCAAACAGGCTTCACTCAACTTCAGGATAGGCGGAAAAACCATTGCCGATCTGTCTCAGATGGAACTGGGACAATTGAACGAATGGTTCAGTACTGAAGATCATTTCCCCGAAGAACGCCGCAGGGTGGTTGCCCATGAGATCGTGCGTGAAATCAGCAACCGCATCGGCTTTCTGCTGGATGTCGGGCTTGAGTACCTTACTTTAAGCAGGCCTGCCGGAAGCCTTTCGGGCGGCGAAGCGCAGCGCATCAGGCTGGCCACGCAGATTGGCTCACAACTTGTCGGGGTATTGTATATCCTCGATGAACCCAGTATAGGGCTGCACCAACGCGACAATCAGCGCCTGATCAAGGCCCTGAAGGATCTGCGCGACATCGGCAATTCGGTGATCGTGGTTGAACATGACAAGGACATGATCCTGGCTGCCGATTTCGTGGTCGACATCGGGCCGGGTGCCGGTCGCCACGGCGGGAAAATCATCGCTACCGGATCGCCGGCATCGATGCACGACTGCAATTCCATCACCTGTGAATACCTGAGTGGCAGGCGCAGCATTGAAATCCCTTCCGTCAGGCGGAAAGGCAACGGCCACAGCCTTGTGCTCACCGGTGCCAGCGGGAACAACCTCAAGGATGTCACCCTGAAACTCCCTCTCGGTGTATTTATCTGCATTACAGGCGTTTCTGGAAGCGGCAAATCAACCCTGATCAACGAAACGCTCTATCCTATCCTGAGCCAACAGTTTTACCGGTCCGACAAGAAACCCCTGGCCTACAAGAAGTTCAGCGGTATCGAGCACATCGATAAAGTAATTGAGATCGATCAGTCACCTATCGGCCGTACACCCAGGTCAAATCCGGCAACCTACACGGGGGTGTTTGACGAAATCAGGAAACTTTTCACGGCCTTGCCCGAATCGAAGATCAGGGGATATCAGGCCGGCCGTTTCTCCTTCAATGTAAAGGGAGGTCGTTGTGAAACCTGCAAAGGTGCCGGTGTTCGCGTTATTGAAATGAACTTTCTCCCCGATGTTCAGGTACCTTGCGAAACTTGTAACAGCAAACGCTACAACCGCGAAACCCTTGAAGTAAGGTTCAAGGGCAAATCCATCAACGATGTACTCGACATGACCATCAACCAGGCGGTTGAGTTCTTTGAGAACATTCCCTCTATTCTGCAGAAAATCAGGACCCTGAAAGAGGTAGGACTGGGTTACATCACCCTTGGCCAGCAATCAACCACCCTTTCGGGTGGGGAGGCACAGCGTGTAAAGCTCGCAACTGAACTATCTAAAAAAGACACCGGTAAAACCCTGTATATTCTTGACGAACCTACCACCGGGCTTCATTTTGAAGATGTGAATGTGCTGCTTTCCGTGCTCAACCGACTGGTTGAAAGGGGAAATACGGTGCTGGTGATTGAGCATAACCTTGAAGTAATCAAGGTTGCAGACCATGTGGTAGACCTTGGTCCGGGAGGCGGAAAACATGGCGGAACCATTGTGGCAGAAGGCACTCCTGAAAACATCGTTTCAAATAAAAACAGCCTTACAGGACTTTTTCTGAAAGAAGAACTTAAACTTCAGAATTGAAATTTAAGTTTATTTGATTCGATAGTGAAACGTTTTTGTGATAATTCATATATTTACGCCCCCGAATTATGAATGATATTTAGGGATTTTAAACAATCGTTTATGTACTCAGAAACGCTCAACGAAGAGGAAAGAATCAGGGAAGCGATTACCCCCAAGAGCTGGAATGAAATAATGACCAGCGATTCATGGGCCGTGTTCAAGATCATGGCTGAATTTGTTGAAGGCTTTGAGAAGCTTGGCCGGATCGGCCCCTGTGTCACCATTTTCGGCTCTGCACGCACACCTTCAAACCACCGTTACTATAAACTTGCCGAGGAAATTGCCTACATGCTCACCAAAAAAGGCTTTGGTGTGATTTCGGGAGGAGGGCCTGGGATAATGGAAGCAGCAAACAAAGGCGCTCATTTCGGAGGTGGCCGCTCAGTAGGGCTCAACAGCGACCTGCCTTTTGAACAAAACTCACACCCCTTTATCGACCCTGATAAACTCCTGAATTTCGACTTTTTCTTTGTCAG
>CALMDN010000497.1 GCA_937864935.1 uncultured Bacteroidales bacterium | reverse complement strand
AAAAAATCAGCAAAGTTTCGATGCTGTCAGGTCATCCCTATCCCCCGGAGCTACCCGAAATAAACGGCATCGCCTCAAGGTATCTGGCAGGCGGATTCAATTCTCACGCCATTGCCATGTATCGGATGGGGGTGAAGTATTTTCCGGAATATTACGAATTTCTTATATACCTTTATGAGTTGCTGTTGTCTGACGAACCCGAAATTGCCAGACATCATCTGATGCAGGCAAAAGAGCTGATTGAAACGGTTGAGACCTCAGGAGCTGAGAAACTTTCACTGCTTCAAGAGATCAACGCCGAAATTATTAAGCAGGGCTGGTAAAGGAAATCCTATGAAATGCGTTCTTTTCCTTTGTAAATAAAAGCATCAGGGCATTACATTCATGGAAGAAACGGATTAACTGTTTTGTTTTCCTGCCGGAGAAAGGGCGTCAGTCCCGGCAAAGAAGGTTACTTCATGGCAAGGCAGTAACGATTGAGCGTGATTGTGTTTGAAAGCTATTGGATTTAAGGGTATTGATCAGCAGTGGTATGGCGGCACACAACATGAATTTCAACAGGATTACCCTCTCGTTTCCGGAGAAGGATGAAGCCTTGTTCAGGGAGAGTTATTTTCATGATTCCATCAATCAGTTCAGGCTCTCTTTTGTGCTGGTGACCCTGCTCTATGCCGTTTTTGGTTTCCTTGATACCCTGATTGTTCCTGAGCATGCTGCGTTGTTTCATGTTATACGGTATTTTGTTGTTGTTCCGCTGCTTTCTGCAGTTCTGCTGATTTCATTCACCTCTCTGTTCAGGAAAGTATGGCAGTTACTTCTGCTTGTCAGTTCGATCACCGGCGGTGCCGGAATCAGCGTCATGACCATGCTGGCACCCGAGAATTATGCCTACTATGCCGGATTGATGCTGGTATTTTCAGCCAGTTACTTCTTTATCAAACTCCGTTTCATGATGGCGACCCTGGCCGGATGGACCATCCTCCTTATTTACAACCTCGGTGCAATCTACTATACCGATACTCCATGGCCCATGCTGCTGAGCAACAATTTCTTCTTTGTAAGTGCCAACCTCATCGGAATGTTTGCTGCCTACAGCATTGAATTCTATACCCGCCGTAACTACTTTCTGAATCAGAAGCTTGATCAGGAGAAACTGCTGATTGAAGAATACAACCGCAACCTTGGTCAGCAGGTTATAGAACGTACCAGTGAGCTGATCAAAGCGAAGGAGAAAGCAGAGGAAAGCGACCGGCTTAAATCGGCTTTTCTGGCCAACATGAGCCACGAAATCCGTACCCCGATGAACGGGATTCTCGGATTTGCAGATCTGTTGAAACAACCGGATCTGGAAGGGGACAAAATGCAGGAGTACCTTGAGATTATTGAGAAGAGCGGGGCCCGGATGCTGAACATCATCAACGATATTGTTGACATTTCGAAGATTGAGGCCGGATTGATGAAGGTAGATGTGTCAGAAACAAATCTCAATGAGCAGCTGTTGGATATTTTCCGCTTCTTCCGCCCCGAAGCAGAAGCCAGGGGCCTGAGGTTCAACCTTGTGAGGATTCTTCCGGCTGAACAGGCCGTTCTGACTACCGATCGCCAGAAAGTATTTGCAGTGCTGAGCAACCTGGTCAAAAATGCCATAAAATACACCGAAAACGGCGTTATTGAATTCGGCTGTGAAGTCAGAGATGAGTCGCTGGTATTTTTTGTCAGGGACACCGGTATAGGAATTCCGGAAAGCAGGCAGCAGGCAGTTTTTGAGCGCTTTATTCAGGCTGATATTGAAGACAAGCGGGCTCTGCAGGGAGCCGGTCTTGGTCTGGCGATCTCTCGTTCCTATGCTGAGATGCTGGGAGGAAAAATCTGGTTGAAGAGCAAAGAGCGGGAAGGCTCGGTCTTTTATTTCAGTTTACCCGGCACCACGGATTTTCAAAAAGTTCCCTCAAATGGCAGGATAGCAAGGGTCGTCAGGAAAACGGCGGAAGTTGAAAAACTGAGTATCCTTATTGTAGATGACGATGAAACTTCCGAAATGCTGCTTTCGATCAACGCCATAGCCTTCAGCCGGGAGGTGATGAAAGCCCGCACCGGTGCTGAAGCTGTTGAAATCTGCCGGAATAACCCCCATTTAGACCTGATACTCATGGACATTCTGATGCCGGATATGGGAGGTTATGAAGCCACCCGGCAGATCAGGCAATTCAACAAACAGGTGGTCATCATTGCCCAGACAGCCTACGCTCTGGCAGGTGACCGTGATAAATCCCTCGAAGCAGGATGCGACGATTACCTTGCCAAGCCCATCCAGAAAAAAGCTTTACTCGATCTGATCCATAAACATTTCGGTCATAGAACCGGTTATGACAGTCAAGCCCTGCATCAAGCTGATGGACGCTGATTCAGCACCCCTTCCGGAGTAATCATTGCCAAACCCAGTCATCCGGCGCTTTCAGGGCTGCGATGCTACCTTCGCTGCGGATGCCGATTAATGAAAGGAAAGTGCTATTTTTGTGGATATAACTGCAAATTATGCCCAATTCACCTTACGCCCTGCTTTCAAAGAAGTATTACTTTGACGATACCGCTTTCACCAGCCTGATGAAAAAGCGCATCTACAATGTGCTGCTGATTGCCAGCAACTACGATTCTTTTGTACTTGAAGGTGACGGGCGCATCGATGAGCAGATTTTCAACGAGTATGTTTCACTCAGTCTCCGTTACCCGCCGCAGTTTATCCAGGTCTCCTCGGAGCATGAAGCATTGGTTGCTATTGAAAATCAGCATATAGATCTGATTATCACCATGCTCAGCATGGGTAAAAGCGATAGTTTCGATTCAGCGCGCCGACTGAAGAATATGTTCCCCAACATCCCCATCGTGGTACTGACCTCGTTTTCACGTGAGGTAACCCTCACCATTGCCAATGAGGACCTTTCTGCCATCGATTATGTGTTTTGCTGGCTCGGGAATGCCGATATACTGCTGGCCATCATCAAGCTGATCGAAGACAAGATGAATGCGGAACACGACATCCTGGATGTGGGAGTGCAGGCCATACTGCTGGTGGAAGATTCCATCCGTTTTTACTCCAGCTACCTGCCCAACATCTACAAGATCATTTTCAAGCAGTCGAAGGCTTTCATGACCGAAGGGATCAACGAGCATCAGATGATGCTGCGGATGCGCGGGAGGCCCAAAATTCTGCTGGCCACCAACTACGAACAGGCGGTTGAATATTACGAAAAGTACAAAAACAACCTGCTGGGCATCATCACCGACACCTCATACCCTCGTAACGGCAAGGAAGACCCCATGGCTGGAGTGCGCCTGATCGAGAAGATCAAACGCGACGATGAATTCATACCGCTGCTGATGCAGTCGAGCGACCTCTCAAACCAGGCGCTGGCAAGGGAGCGCAGGGCCGGTTTTATTCATAAGCTGTCGCACACCCTTTCGATCGAGCTCAGGAATTTTATCATCCAGTTTTTTGCATTCGGCGACTTTGTTTTTACCGATCCGGAAACGAAGAATGAGGTTGCCAGGGCGGCCGACCTGAAAGGACTCCAACAGCGTATTTTCGAAATCCCCGACAGCTCGCTGGAGTACCATGTTTACCGCAATCATATTTCAAAATGGCTGTATGCCAGAGCATTGTTCCCGTTGGCGGAACTTTTCCGCGACCTCAGGCCGGGCGATTTTCAGGACCTCGACGAGATCAGACGCTTTATTTTTGATGCCATAGCCACCTTCAGGCTGAACAAGGCCCGGGGGATTATTGCTGAATTCAACCGTGAAAGTTTCGATGAATACCTGAGCTTCACACGGGTTGGACAGGGTTCTATCGGAGGGAAGGCCCGCGGCCTGGCATTTCTCGACAGCATGATCAAGCGCAACCGCCTGCTCGACAAATGGCCAGATGTGCTGGTTACCATACCACGTACAGTGGTTTTGGGTGCCGACATCTTCGATGAGTTCATGGAAGACAACAGCCTTTATGAAATAGCCCTTTCGGGAGCCAGCGATGAAGAGATTCTCGATAACTTCATTGCTGCACGTCTGCCTTTCAGGTTGCACGAGGATCTCTATACCTTCATCAGTGTGGTGAAGAAACCGATTGCCGTGCGCTCATCGAGTATGCTCGAAGATTCATATTATCAGCCTTTTGCCGGAATCTATTCTACCTACATGGTGCCCAATTTTGCGAACGACGAAAGGCTTACCATCGAGAACCTCAGCAATGCCATCAAGAGCGTTTATGCTTCGGCATTTTACAAAGACTCAAAGGCCTATATGCTGGCTACCTCCAATGTGATTGATGAAGAGAAAATGGCCATTGTGCTGCAGGAGGTTACGGGCTCTCAGTATGGTGACCGTTTTTATCCTACCCTTTCGGGCGTTGCGCGATCCATCAACTTTTACCCGATTGCCCCGGAGAAGCCGGAAGACGGCATCGCCAACATAGCCCTCGGGCTGGGTAAGTACATTGTTGATGGTGGTCTCACCCTGCGTTTCTCCCCGCGTTTTCCACGCAAAGTGCTTCAGTTGTCGACTCCGGAACTGGCCTTGCGCGAAACCCAGAAGCACTTTTATGCCCTCGACCTGCGACCTGGCAGTTTTACCCCCGCAGTTGACGATGCCTGCAACCTGCAGAAACTCAGCCTTCAGGAAGCCGAAAAGGATGGTTCGTTGCGGAATGTAGCTTCCACCTTTGACTATGAAAGTCATATGTTGCGTGAAGGTATGTTTGGAGAGGGGAAGCGCATCATCACATTCTCCAACATTCTGATGCACAATGTATTTCCGCTTTCTGAAATTCTGGCGACGGTACTTGAAACGGGGCAGCGGGAAATGAGTAAACCGGTGGAAATTGAATTCGCGGTCGACCTTAACCGCCAGAATGGCCAGCCTGTTGTTTTCAACCTGTTGCAGATCAGGCCCATCGTTGATAACCGCGAGGCCATCGAGGCCCACCTCGAGGAAGTGAAGGAGGAGGATACCCTTATTTATACCCATTCAGCTCTGGGAAATGGCATTGTCCGTGATATTCACGATTTCGTGTACGTGCGGCCTGAGTCATTCAATCCTGCTGTCAACAAGGAAACGGCTTTAAAGGTGGGTGAGCTCAACGACCGGTTTCTGGCCGAAAAGAAGAATTATGTGCTGGTTGGCCCCGGACGCTGGGGCAGTAGCGATCCATGGCTGGGCATCCAGGTAAAATGGCCGCAGATTTCCGCGGCCAGGGTGATCGTTGAGTCGGGACTGGAGCATTACCGGATAGATCCCAGCCAGGGAACCCATTTCTTTCAGAACCTCACCTCTTTCAGGGTGGGATACTTCACCATCAACCCTTTTATTCAGGATGGCTTTTATGATCTGGGTTATCTGTCTGCACAGAAGGCAGTATATGAGGATGAATACATACGGCACATCCGGTTTGAGCACCCGATCACCATCATGATTGACGGTAAGAAGAATCTGGGAGCCGTGCTGAAGCCCTTTGTAAAAACGGAAGGGGACCTGGAATTAACAGATCAGTGAACGATATCAGTTCCCATCGATGAGGTAAGCCCTGAGTTCATCACTCTCAGGCTGACTGAACAGGTCAGAAGGACTGCCTTGTTCCACGATGCGGCCATCGCACATAAAGATCACATGATCGGCCAGCCTGATGGCCTGCCGCAGTACATGGGTAACCAGTACAATGGTGTAATGGCGTTTCATTTCCCTGAAGAGGTGCTCAATGATCTTGCTTGAGATGGGATCGAGGGCCGATGTGGGTTCATCTGCGAGGATGATGGCTGGTTTCACGGCAAGGCCCCGGGCGAGGCACAGCCGCTGCTGCTGCCCGATCGACAGGCTGGTGGCCGGGGCATTCAGCCGGTTTTTTACCTCTTCCCACAAGCCCACTTCACGAAGGTGTTTTTCAACGCTGAAATCTATCAATTTCTTATCACGTATGCCTTTTATTTTCAATCCGTAAGCAACATTCTTATAAATCGAAACAGGCAAAGGGTAGGGCCGTTGTGAGAGCAGCCCCATTTTCTGACGGATGGCCGGAATGTTGTGGGTGGTGTTCAGGATGTCATCGGTTCCGATAAAGATGTTGCCGCTTACTTTCAGTTCCTTGTAAAGATCGGTGAGCTTGTTCATGCATTTAAGCAGGGTGGTTTTTCCGCATCCCGAAGGACCCAGCAGCACCGTTATCCGGTTGGCCGGGATCTCAAGGCTGATGTCGCGCAGGATGTGGTGGTCGCCTGCGTAAACGTTCAGGTTGTTTACCCTCAGTGCTTTGGCTTCGTGAGAAACAGCGGCTGACTGGATGTTCTGGTCCTTTTCTGCAAGGATGGTATCAGGGTTGAACATGGATTACCGGAGGTTGGTTCGGGAGTATTTTTTCGCAAGGTATCGTGCTGCAAAACTGAGCAGTAAAATGATGAATGTGAGAATGACAGCCGATGCAAAAGCCCGTTCCCGGACTTCAGGTATCGGGGATCCCAACTGAAAGAAAATAGCCAGGGGGAGGGTAGCGGCTGGTTCATCGAGGTTTACGGGTACATTATCGGTGTATCCGGCGGTAAACAGTACTGAAGCCGCATCGCCTATGCCCCGGCCGAAGGATAGCAGCACTGCGGTGATAAATCCGGGGAAACCCTGTCTGAAAATTACTTTAAAAGCGGTTTCGGTGCGGGTGGAGCCCAGCGCAAGCGACGCTTCATGTAAGCCCCGGGGAATGGTACTCAACACCTCATCAAAAGTGCGCACCATGATGGGGGAGATGAGCAATGCAACAGTAATGATACCTGCCAGGAGGGATGCATTCATGCCGAAGAACAACATCAGGGTGAAGCCAAAGGCACCATATACGATGGAAGGTATGCCCCAGAGCGCGTCGAGAAAGTAGCGGATGGTGTTTTGTGTTTTGCGGTGCCTGATGAGCTGAACATTGATGTACAGTGCAGCCGGAAGCCCGATGAAGATGGCAATCAGGGTGGCACCAATGGCAATATAGAGCGATCCGGCGATGGCATTCAGTACCCCGCCTTCACCACCGTAGTAGTATCCGCCACGAGGAGTTTTCAGGACCATATCGGGGTTGAGTGCATTGAAGCCCTTGACGAAAATTACCCCGATGATGAACAACAGCACCAGAATGAGCGAATAAGTCATAAAGGCTGAGAGAAAGACAAAGATTTTCTCTTCAATGATTTTTATCCGCCTCATTGTTTTTTGGTTTTATGAATCAGGTACCTGAATATCATATTGAAAATCAGAATAATGATTAGCAGAAGAAATGCTGCGAACATCAGCGCGGAGTCATACATCGGGATGGATAGCATTTCGCCGTAGTTGTTGGCAATGAGCGCAGGCAGCGGATAGGCTGCATCGAAAGGGTTGCCCGAAACCTTAACAACATTGCCTACCACCATCATCACCGCGATGGTTTCACCGAAGGCTTTTGCGATGCCCAGGCCATAGGCTGAGATGATGCCGGGATAATTGCCACGGATTACGACATGCTTCACCGATTCCCAACGGGTAGCCCCCAGGGAGAGCGAGGCTTCAATCAACCCGGCCGGCACGGTCCTGAATACCTCTATCAGCATATTCAGGATATAGGGGATGCACATAATGGCAAGTACGATCCCTCCCGATAGTATAGAATATCCGGAAGATGAGGTACCAAGGGCCGGAGCGATGGTGCCTGCAACCACAGGTACCACGATCAGTATTCCCCATACGCCGTAGATAACTGAGGGCAGTCCGGCAAGCACATCAATCACGGGATGCATGATGCGGATTAACCATTGGGGAGAAAACCGGGTCAGGTAAATGGCCGACAGCAGACAAACCGGCAGGGTAAACAGAAAGGAGAGCAGCGTAACATAGAGCGAGCCGGTTATGTAAGGCCGGAATCCGAATCTTCCTTCAGAAGGCGCCCAATCGGCAGAGAAAACAAGACTGAAGAATGATTGCTGCACTCACTTTGTCAATATTCCCCTTCTCCCTCC
>CALMDN010000496.1 GCA_937864935.1 uncultured Bacteroidales bacterium | reverse complement strand
ATGGGGTAGTAATGGAGTTTGCCGATGGCAAAGCCAGTGTATAGTTGTCTGTGGAATACGGACTCAGCCTGTCTCTGTATGACGCATCCACACTGTTGTTGGTTCCTCTCTGGTAGAGGATCCAGAAGATGGTTGATGTGGTAGGAGTTCCCGGAACCAATGGTCCGCTTGCATAAGAGGTCGTTGAAATGTACTCATCGGTGCTTTCATTCCATGGATTGTATTGGTTACTTCCCGAATACAGTCTGTATCTGGCATCATCAGCAGTATAATTCTTGAGTTTCATCAGCACTGCACTCTGAG
Organism: uncultured Bacteroidales bacterium; assembly: GCA_937864935.1. GTDB lineage: Bacteria > Bacteroidota > Bacteroidia > Bacteroidales > Lentimicrobiaceae > Lentimicrobium. The sequence continues at coordinate 1,509 of CALMDN010000496.1, read as the reverse complement.
AGGTAGTTGTTGAAATATCAATGTGTGTAGGTCTGGTAAGACAGAGTGCTGTGGGTACAGGGCCAGTTACGGTTCCGCTGCAGCTGATATTCACTGAAACAGCACCACCACCTGAATTCACGATGTTCTCAGGTCCGTAGGTTCCGATTGGAAGCCCGGCTTTCAATCGGACAAAAACCGGTACAAATTCGATGGTTGAAGAGGTGTATTCAATGGTAAATGATTCACCATAGGTTACATCATCAGCTGAAACTTCAAAGTTGGTGCTTCCGGTTACTGTGAGAACGCCGGGGAAGCCGGTAAGCGTTGTGCTGCTGAGGGTATAGTACTGCGAAAGTGATGGGCCAAGATCATCCACTGCATACGAAAAACCAGCCAGGGTGAGAGGGTCAGCAATCAGCACAGCACCGGTGGCTGAAACAGATCCGCTGCAGGTAACGGTAGCGGAGGTTGCTCCTGCAGAGGTGATGTTGATCACTTCACTGTTGTAATCACCAACTGTAAGTCCTGATTTAAGCCTTACATAGATGGTGGTTGATGAAACACTTCCACCTGTTTGTGTAAGCTCAATGGATGAAGTATAACCACTCGCTTCAGAAAGTGAGATTTCATAATCGGTCGGGCCATTCACAAAGATGTTGGCTGTAAGATTCTCGCCGGCTACTGCAAATGACTGAGCTGCAGAAGGATTGGCTGGATCGGTGGTGAATCCGGAAAGGGTGTTGGGTGTTGCTGATACAGCAGGTGAACTGGTAACGTTGATGGTCATTACCTCACGCTGCAGAATGGCAGTGGTGTTGGCTCCTGAACCCCAATCGCCGGTGGCATTGGTAATTGCATCGAACAGGGTGTTGTTGGCATTGCGGAATTCAATGCGGCGAACGCCGTTCGGGTTGTTGGCTCCAATGGGGATGATGGCAGGGAAGTCACCGATTACACTGGTACCAGCCTGAATATAAACATCGTTGATGGAAGCCGGGAATCCTGCCTGGGTAGAATTTGTGGCAGAAGCTTGTCTTGCCTGATAAGCAAACAAAGGATCTCCGGTTCCGGCTTCGTTGCTGTAAACCAGGGTAAACTTACCATCGTAGGATGATCCTGAAATTCCGTAAATGAAAGCACCATCATCGGTGGTTGCAGTCGTTGCCGGGGTGGCGGCAATATCGAGTGCTGTGAGGATTTTGGTGCTTACAAACATCGGGTTTGAGAAAGAACCACCTGCAGGAACACAGGCAACCCTTACGTTGTGCTGTTGTCCGGCACCAAACCTTGAACTATTTGAAGTCGGCTGAAAATACAACCAGACTGGTCCGCTGTTTCCACTGGCATCAGTCGTGAAGGCATTGTCAAAATCACTTCCTGAGAATGCGGTTCCGTTCCAGATATTACCGGCTCCAAATGCGGTTGCAGCTTCGGAGGTCAGACCAATCTGAGAGCGGATGTCATAAGTAGTTGAAGGATTCAGGTTTTCAAAAGGGTGGGCCGAAGACCAGAAAATTTTCTTTTACA
>CALMDN010000495.1 GCA_937864935.1 uncultured Bacteroidales bacterium | reverse complement strand
TGGTCGAGCGGAGCCGAGACCACCCGGAAGCCACCAGGCGGAGCCCCGGTGGTCGAGCGGAGCCGAGACCACCCGGAAGCCACCAGGCGAAGCCCCGGTGGTCGAGCGGAGCCGAGACCACCCGGAAACCACCAGGCGCAGCCCCATTGGTCGAGCGGAGCCGAGACCATCCGAAAGCATCACAATGTCCCAATCAGGAAAACTCAACCAGTTTTGTTTTACATTCGGCGATCACCAGCAACCACTCATTACTATTTTACCTACTTTTGGCTGCGAATTGATGCAATCAAAGATTCCCACTCCTGATTTAACCTATGAGCGAAAAAGTCTTCAGTATTGAATCTTATAGTCCGCTTGAATTTTTTGGGGCAGGTGACCGTAACCTGAACGCAATCAGAGAGGTAAACCCTAAAGTTAAAATCATAGCCCGGGGCGAGTATCTGAAAGTAATCGGTGATCCTGCAGAAATTTCTGCTTTCGAAGAGTTGTTCAGGCTGGTACTCATCCATTTTGAACGCTTCGGCAGCATTACCGAAAATGACATCCGGCAGCTTGCCTTGCCAGGTACTCAGAACGGTATGCTTAAGGAGAGTCCGCCCGATGTGCTGGTACACGGACGCAACGGCACCCTGATCAAAGCCAGGACAGCCAACCAGATGCGCATTGTTCAGAGCATTGAGGCGAACGACATGATTTTTGCCATCGGCCCTGCCGGAACCGGCAAGACTTACACCGCTGTCGCACTTGCGGTGAGGGCGTTAAAAAACCACGAAGTCAAAAGGATCATCCTTACCCGGCCTGCAGTTGAAGCCGGTGAAAATCTGGGATTTCTTCCGGGCGACATGAAGGAAAAGCTCGACCCTTACATGCAGCCTCTCTATGATGCCCTCCGCGATATGCTCCCGCCTCAGAAACTGCTCACCTACATTGAAGACGGCACCATTGTAATCGCACCTCTTGCGTTTATGCGCGGACGAACCCTCGACAATGTTTTTGCCATCCTTGATGAAGCACAGAATGCAACCTCAGCCCAGCTAAAGATGTTCCTCACCCGTATGGGTCGATCTGCCAAGTTCTTCATCACCGGCGATGTTACCCAGATTGACCTGCCGCGGAATCAGAAATCGGGACTTATACAGGCAACCACAATCCTGAAGGATATCAAAGGGATTGACATCATTACCCTGGACGAAACGGATGTTCTGCGACACAAACTGGTTTCAAAAATCATCAGGGCCTACGACAGGGAAAACGAGCAATCATAGCCTACGGCCCCCGGATGAAAACCGGTGCCCGGAATTACAGAAACACAGAGCGGCCACTTTATGGGTGACCGCTCTCTGTTTATAAAAAGTAAGTTTACTGATGTTTTACGAGAATCTTCTCCGTCCCTGATCCTGCTTCAGAACGATACCTGAGAAAATACACACCGTCGGGAAGGTGGGTGGTATTTATCATAACCATTCGTGATGCACCAAGCTGATGCTCTAAGGGCTCAATCACATTTCTGCCATCGGTTGCGATCAGGCTAAGGTTCACCTGAGTTTCAGAAGAACCGGTAAATTCAACCCTCAGCCATTCGTTCACCGGATTGCTGATGATGCCGGCCTTCAGTTTGTCTGCAGTGGGAGCAAGCTCACCAATGCCGGTGGTCAGTCCGGTATAGGTAAGTTCCCAGCCCTGTCCCTGAACATCGCTGTTGGTGGTAAAGAGCACATAGGCTTTGGGGGAGCTAACGATGATCTCTCCGGGGAGTTCATTGCCCGAATAGGTTCCGATCAGGTTCTGTGAAATATAATCATAAATTTTTACCACATCGATTCCTGGTTCTGTGTCGAGACTGTTGAATGAAATGGAGATGGCTCCGGCATTCTCTGGGGTGATCTTGTACTTACAGATCGTGTTGTTGTGATATTGCCTGTTTCCGCTTCCGTCGCTGATGGTACCCTGAAGCTCAGTGAGGGTGGTGAGACCGGAACAATAATTGACAATGCTGCTGGTATAATGGGCCCTCCAGCCGCTGCCCGTATTGCCGGAGGTCATAAACTCAAGATACAGGGTATTGCCGCTTGCAGCGATTGCAGGAGGCAGGGCGCTGCCGGTGTAGGTACCCAGCAGGGGATAGCTGGCATCGGGGCCATCATAGACATTCAGTGCATCGATGCCTGCTGTAACATCAAACTTATCGAAGGTAAGGGTGAGTCCTGAAATTGAATCTTCCGGGGCAATCAGCCAGCCGCACGACAGTCCTGAAACATAGGGATCAATCGGGCCGCTGCCGTCTTCAATGGTTCCATTGTGACGGGTAAGGGTGGTTACTCCGCTACAGTAATAAGGATAATTGTCACCGGGAAAGAAATTCACGATGGCACCCTGACCATAGGTAAAATTGTTGCCTCCCGGATTCAGGTTATCCAGATAATAATAGCCATTGTATGATCCGCTCCATCCCCAGTTGAAGTGGAAATAGTCCGATCCCTGGTAACCATCCACATTGAAGGCATGCCCGCCGGAGCCAAACCCGTGGTAGTACATGGGCCAGCCATTGTTGAGGTTATCCATCAGAAGTGAGGCCCATTCGGCATCAGAATAGTCGTCTTTGTATTCCAGGTTGAGGGTGCTGTTGTATCCGAAATAATTGCGCAAAGCATAGGCAGCATCATCGCTGTAAGCTCCTGATCCGTCGGGCGAATACATCATGTCAACCGCAACTCCGCAGTGATACTGAATTTCAGCCATCTCATAATTGTTCTCAGCCATAATGCTGTTGTTCATCTGGTTGTAATCATAGCTTGCACTTCCAAAATCTACGGAGAGGTAGCCATAATCAGAATAATAACCATGCGAACCGCTTCCCTGCAGGGGATACCGCCAGTAGTTGATCACCTGCGACATGGCAGTAGCCACACAACCTGCCCACACATGGCCGCCCGGACCATTCTCATCTTCCGGACACAACTCATTGTAACGGCTTCCCTGGTCCCAGGTTGAGGGCAACAAGGGTGAAACCTGAAGAACGCTGCCGGGCTGAAACATCATCGCAGGCGAATAATTGTCGAGCATATCCCATTGATCAGCAATTGCAGGGGTTGCAGGAATCTGTTCAGAAGCTATCTGGTTAAGCTGAAGTTTGTAGCCCTCCATCCACGATACGAAAGCTTCGGGTTGCTGGCTGCCTGAATACTCCCCGGCGAAGGCATAACCCAATACTGGTACAGAAGCCCTGTTGCCGGCTACCAGCACGAATCCGCCGGATTTAAAGTTAACAGCATAGATGGAGGTATTTCCAGCCGGAATTTCAAGTACACTTCCGGTACGCAGTTCCTCGAGGGCAACCTGTGAGATAAGATTGATCCTTGAATGCATAAAAGCAGCAGCGATTTTCTCCGCCGCCGAGCGGTTGATATTCTGGGAATATACCTGCGACATCAGGCATAAAACTGCAAAAACCAGGGTAGTTCTTTTGATCATAGTATGTTAGTTTTGAAGCGGCTGAATTTCAGGGAACAACGGTTAAAAAAAGAGGCCTTCAGAAACGAAAGCCTCTTCATATCATGATACTTTAATATCAGTCAACAATCAGTTTGCGGGTTACACTACCCTGAGTGCTGCTGATGCGGAGCATATAAACACCTTTGGCCAGGTCGCCTAACTGGAGGGTCTTGCTGACAAGACCTGCAGCTGATTCAACCGACTCATTGTATACTCTTCCGCCCAACAGGTTGTAAAGGCTGAAGTTCACTTTTGCAGCCGTTTCAAGATTAAATTTAACCTCGGTATAACCTTTGGCAGGATTCGGATAAATAGCCAGGTTTCTTACAAAATCCTGTTCGCTTGTTCCGACATTAGAAATGAAGTATTCTGCTTCGAAGCCCTGAGCGTTGTTAAAACCATTGGAAGAGAAGAGAATATAAAACTGACCTGTCGGTGAAACAACGGGATCAGGAATTGTGGTTCCTGTGAAGTTACCCAGCAACTGGTTGGTAGGAATGGCGTAAATCTTCAGAAAGTCTTTTCCATCTTCAAGGTCAAAGGAAGTAAAGGAAAGGGTAAGATCCTGGGCACCATCACCAGGGTTGATTTTCCATTTACAAACAGTTGTGTTGTTGTAGTTGTGTGCACCGCTGCCATCGCTGATTGTTCCAACAGGGTCGGTAAGGGTGGTTACGCCGCTGCTGCAATATACAGGGAAGGTTGAATTGAATTCTGCCTGGAAACCATCACCCTGTCCGGTACCATCAGCAATAAACTCAACGAACATCCTGTCGGCAGTTACAGTCACTGCAGAAGTTCCTGAAGTTGAGGTGAAACTTGCCAATAACGGGGCACTGTTGTCTTCTCCGTTGTATACATT